>CANCOC010000020.1 GCA_947379755.1 Alcaligenaceae bacterium
TCGATTCCGCCCCGGGCCACCAAGTAACACCAAAACCACCTTCTGGTGGTTTTTTCATTTTCTGATTAAAATCTAGAGAATATCTTCAGGATCGGTAAATGAGCGAACAAAACATCACTGCTTCACTTAAGGCCGCCGTAATTGGATGGGCGTTTATGGGATTGTTTGGGATTCCTCTGGCTGTGTATTTTGATTTACTGGAGGGTTGGCGCTGGCCACCCTACAACGCTATTTATGATCAGATGATTGTGAGCATCTATTTCGCCGTTGGAATTTGTTCGGCAATGGCAATTAAAAATCCAATGAAACATACGAGCTTTTTATGGTTTTTGGCGATATCAAGTTTCACGCACGGCGGAGTGATGCTTTATCACGTCGCACAAAACCCACATCACATAGGTCATCTAATTGGAGATGTTTGGATTTTGGCGGGCGGGCTTTCATTGGCAATTCCACTATGGCGACTTAGAAAGTATGAGGATTGACATCCTCGGCCCTGGTTCGATTCCGCCCCGGGCCACCAAGAAACTGAATAGTCCACTGTTGGGCTATTTTCTTTTTTGGGCTTGGCAGGATTATGTGCCATCCTGTAACCTGTCTCGAGCAGACTCACGCTTTCCGTGAGCCGTTTCCAAAATGCCTGCCTTACCTAAGCCAAACGGCGGCATATTAGCATAGACATTTTCATAAGTGCCTGGGGCAACCGAGTAAGTTTCGTGCCAAATACCTACTGATCCATCAGTACCAACAGATCGATTAAAGTTTTTCCAAGCGGGGAGATGTTCAGCGTCTTTGCTTTTGGCATAGGTCATTAATTGATCCATTGAGCGCCAATACTGAACAACTATGATCGTCCTGGAAAACCACATTTCGTGATGAAGAAATCCGAGCTCAGGTTTTGTATATAACTCTTTGAGCATTCTAGGCATGGCCAAAACTACAGGTAACCATTTATGAATTTTCCACAATTGGTTAAATCGCATTCCAATTAAAAAGACAACAAACTCACCGTCTAGGTGAGCACACATTCTTTCTTTATTAATCATTGGAATATTCCTCAATAAGATGACTCATTCTACTGACAGGCCGCTTAAAAGCGTTTGATCTACTTCAGCAAGTGCACAAAGTCGCCTTGCCAATAAGCCTAGCTCGAGACCGCATTGATGAAGTTGCACAGATCTTGCAATATGCTTACCCATGCCTAAAAGCAGAGAATAGTTGAGAAAACCACCCATGCCTATCCAAACTTCGCGCGGCATGGCATGTGGCGTTACAAGTAAGTTCCGTGCGTCTTAACAACTCAGCAAAACTATTTTTTTGTTTGCACTGATGCCACCTAACGTCCCTTTGCCAAATTGAATCAGCAGACTTATTTTTGATACAGATTAAGGCTTTAGCTGATTTGACATGCTGTATATGCAATCCATTAATAAAAATATCTAGCGATCGCAATATAGATTGGGATGCCTAAAATAATGTTCAAGGGGAAAGTAACGCCTAACGACATTCCCATATAAAGTGCAGGATTCACCTCGGGCATGGCGTGGCGCAGAACTGCTGGCACAGCAATATAAGAAGCACTCGCCGCGAGAGTCATTAATAAAATCGTATCGCCAAGCGGCACATGAAATAAATGGCATAAGCCAAGAGCAATCAGGGCGTGAGAGGGCGGTGCTATGAAAGCGTATGCCACCGTGATGGGAGGTTTTCCTTTGAGCGCACCGATGCTTCTAGCGGCAACCAGTCCCATGTCTAACAAAAAGAATGCTAACAAGCCTTTGAATAGGTCAATAGAAAATGGTGCCATTACTTTTTGACCTGAATCACCAGATATCAAACCAACTATCAATGATCCTAATAAGAGAAGCTGTCCACCATCGGTAAAAGATTCATGAAGCACTTTGCCTAATGAAGTGTGGGGGGTTGTAGTGCCTAAGCGTTGCTGCCGAATACGATTGGCAAGAACAATCGCAATGATGATGGCAGGTGATTCCATGAGTGCCATTGCCGCGGCCATATATCCGCCATAGCTAATGCCGCTTTGATCCAGCACCTGTGTAGTGGTAATAAAAGTGACCGCACTAATAGACCCGTAGGTGGCGGCCACTGCAGCGGCATCAAGTTTGTCTAGCTTGTGTTTTAGAAGGTTGTAGCCCAGCAGTGGAATAGCGATTGCCAGGGTGATGGCGAGCCCAAGGCTAATGGCAATCTCCGGAGTAAACCCCGATTTGTTCAGAGCAAATCCCCCTTTTAATCCTAGTGCCATGAGCAGGTATAACGAAAGAAAGCGAGAGATGGACTGGGGAATCTCTAAATTGGATTTAACCAAACCAGCGAAGATGCCGAAGATGAAAAACAAAATGGAGGGATCTAATAGATTTGTCATAAATTTTCCTTTGAAGTGATTCTAGGAAAATAAATGTATAAAGTAAAATTGATAATTAAATAGTTTTATATAGGTAAAAACCTATGAACATTACCTTCAGACAATTACGCCTTTTCATAGCCTTGGCCGAGACTGGAAGCGTTAGTGCGGCGGCACGCATGATTCATGTCACACAACCGACTGCCTCCATGGGATTAAAGGAAATATCAGATGCTATCGGGGTGCCGCTTTATGAAGTAGTAGCTAGAAAAGTTCATTTAACGCAGATGGGTCATGAGCTGGCCAAAACAGCCAGAGCGATTTCAGGCGAATGGGAAGCCTTTGAGCAACAAGTTCATGGTGTCAAAGGTTTAACGCAAGGCAAATTAAAAGTCGCTGTAGTGAGTACAGCCAAATATTTCATCCCCAGAATCTTGGGAACTTTTTGTGCGAAGTATCCGCAAATAGATATTTCTTTGGAAGTGCTCAATCGGGATGGTGTCGTCAGACGACTCGAAGAAAACCTTGATGATTTGTACATCATGTCTCAGCCGCCATTAAACATAGAAATTAATGATGAGACCTTTATGCCCAATCCCTTGCTGTTGGTGGCTCCAAAGAACCATGCGTTTGCGAAGAAAAAGGAGGTAGATCTTGCTTCATTAAAGGGTGAGAAATTTATTTTTAGAGAAAAAGGCTCGGGAACGAGAATGGCAACAGATGCTCACTTTAAGAAGCTTAAGTTCAAGCCAGATGTAAGGCTGGAGCTGGGGAGTAATGAGGCGATTAAACAGGCAGTTATTGGTGGTTTAGGTCTAGCTGTTCTTTCCCAATATTCGCTAGGTGACAGGCCAGATCAAGAAGATATCGCCATTTTGAGATGTAAGGAGTTTCCAATTAAATCTAGTTGGCACATTGTGGCTCCCAAAGGTAAGAAGCTATCACCAATAGCAACGATATTCAAAAAACACTTGTCCCAGCAGGCCAAGGGATGGGGATAAGAATGTCGTTCTAAAAGACCTTTACAGACACTACGGTGGCTGACTGGCACAAGCACAAGCACACATAATTTTAGTCAAATCGGAACTGATGGCTCTCGCCCTTGAAATCAAAGTGAACGCGGTCTATCGAAGCTTATTTGAAAATTCTTGTGCCGGTGGTTCGATTCCGCCTTAGGCCACCAGTTACTAACGGCCAATCCGCCAATACTGCTACTATCGCGCACATGGGATATACCTTCGTCTCCGCCACAATACTCTTGTTGCTGATCACTGATCCGATCGGCAATATCCCCATTTTTATTAATAGTTTGCGCAGCGTCCCTGCGCACAGACGCGTTCGCATTATTTTGCGAGAAGTCTTTATTGCATTCTGCTTGCTGTTGACTTTCATGTTCATAGGCAAGCAGTTTCTCGAGCTTGTTAATCTAAGTGATCTATCCTTGCAAATTGCAGGCGCGGTTGTCTTGTTTTTAATCGCCTTACGTATGATTTTTCCTTCTGAGCAAAGAGACACTGCAGCTCTATCACCAGAGGATGAGCCCTTCATCGTTCCGCTTGCCATTCCTGCACTGGCAGGCCCTTCTGCGATGGCGACGGTGATGCTTTTAGTGAGTCAGGCCCCTGATCGTCGACTTGAGTGGGTCATGGCACTGCTGGTGACCATGATTGTGTGTGCAGTTGTGCTGGTGCTTGCGGACCGCATTCAACGAATACTAGGCGATCGGGTTGTGATGGCTATTGAAAGGTTGATGGGGTTGCTTCTTGTCGCTATTGCGGTAGAGATGTTTTTGCGAGGAATAAAAACTTTTGCTGGTCAAATTGGTTAGGCATGGATGCTACATACCTTGCGCAAATCCTGCCCTTCTGCAACAGATACAGCCGCAGCATCGAAACAATCTATTGCCTGCTTTATAGAATTGGAGCACTTGCTATTTACCTAGTTTGCGTTCCAGCATACCTTCTCGCAGCGTTCGCATGAACGCCTTGACGGCAGAGGACACCTCGCGTCCTTTGCGCGAGAGCATTCCGAGCTTGGCCATGGTCATCGGAAGTTTGACTGGAAGAATCCCAAGCATGCCATAGTTGGCGTAATGCTGCGCCACATCCAGAGGTATTACCGAAATCATGTCGGTGGATTCAAGTAAAGTGGTGGTGGCCAAGATTGAAGAAGTTTCTACGATGTCTGGTGGTGACATCAGGCTCGCCTCCTGCAATGCCTGTTCTATACGCCTTCGCATTGGGCTCCCCGTAGGATGCAGAATCCATGTTTCAGTCACGAGGTCCTTGATCCTGAGCATGGGTCTGTCAAAAAGTGGATGGCCCGGTCGGGCAACAACAGCCATGGGCTCTCCCTCCATCGCTTCGATTTCCAGCTCATCACCTTGAAACTGGTCTGGTAATCGCCCTAGCACCACGTCCAAGTCGCCGCGAAGCAATGCAGGGATGAGCATGTCACTCGTATCAACGTGCAAGGTCATGCGTACTTTTGGATATTCGTTCTTAAATCGTGCAAGTGCGCTCGTGAGAATCACCGGCATAGCACCCATGACGGAACCAATGTGCACCAAACCCGCCTGGCCCTTGGAGATTGCCTCGATCTCTTCGCCCGCATGTTCAAAATCATGCAGCACACCGCGAGCGTAGCGGATCATGACCTCACCAAACGCAGTGGGCTCCATGCCCCGCGGACGGCGTTCGAACAGCGGCACTCCCAGGCCCTCCTCCAACTGTTTAAGAAGTGCAGTGGCTGCCGGCTGCGTCGTATGAATAGCCGCCGCGGCCTTGTGCAGATTTCGATGCTGGTCGAGTGCATTGAGCAGCATGATTTGTCGGCTCTTGATGCGGAGTCGATGGAACAGGTTGGATGGCGGGGTCGCGGGTGACTGATCCATTAATGATATAAAAAATAGTATCGATCAATCATAATATACGATTGGATTGATATCGGTCTCAACCCTAAGCTTGGAATCAACACTAAAAACGGGAGACAATATGCAATCATTTACTCGACGTGCACTTTTGAGCGCCGCCTTCTGCGCTCTGGCAACATCCGCGTCTGTATACGCACAGACCTTTCCAAACAAACCGATCGAACTGGTCGTGCCGTATCCGGCTGGCGGAGGAACAGATGTGCTTGCGCGTGCGTTCTCCGTTGCTGCAGCCAAGCATTTTTCTCAACCTCTCATCGTGGTCAACAAACCAGGTGCCGCCGGTGCCATCGGTTGGGCCGAAGTACTGAACGGCAAGGAGCCTGGCTACAAAGTAGCTCTTCTGGCCACAGATTTAATGGTTCAGCCCAATATGGGCTATACAAAAATTACATACCAGGACTTCACGCCGATCGCTCGTCTGAACTATGACCCGGCTGCGATCACTGTGCGTGCAGATGCTCCCTGGAAGACGGTCGACGAATTTCTCGCAGCAGCCAAATCTGGTGAATTCCGGATCGGCAATGGTGGAAATGGCTCTACCTGGCACCTTGCCGCTGCCGCGGTTGAAGAAAAAACAGGTGCGAAGTTTAATCACATTCCGTTTTCAGGTGCCAACCCTGCTGCGCTCTCGCTCCTGGGCGGACACATCGAGGCAATCACGGTCAGCGCAGCAGAAGTATCAAACTACGTCGCAGCTGGCAAGCTGCGCGTGCTCGCGGTGATGTCAGATGCGCGCATCAAGGGTTTCGAGGACGTTCCTACCTTGAAGGAACGTGGTCTGGATATCGAGGTTGGCACTTGGCGAGGACTGGCTGTGCCCAAGGGGACGCCTCAGGAGACCGTTGCGATTCTGCGTGCGGCCACTGCGAAGACAATGCAAGAGCCTAGCATTCGTGAAACACTTGATAAGCAGAACATGGGATACGCCTATGCGGACGGTGACGCGTTTGGCGCGGCCATGGCAAAAGACAATGCCTTCTTTGCCGACTTGATTCATAAGCTGGATCTGAAAGGAAAATAATCAAACGCCACTGCTCGCGGGCCTATCACGCAGAATTAGGCGTCCTCTGGCTCTGATCGATTCAGTCCTGGGTCACCATCTCACTTCCTAAAAACCCTGGCATCTATTTTCTAGGGTTTTTATTTGTGATGCGTGAACTGAATCACTCTATTGAGATGTTGCCAAGATTAGTTCAGACGCCTAGCATTAGGGGTATGCCAAAAAATTACCGCGTAACCAAGAGCATCGACAATCAAGAACAAAATCGCTGTGTCGATATTATTCAAGATCTGAATGGCGGATTTCGCTTTCAAGAGTGGCGTCGCGAACCTGAAGATATAAGTGGCTGGTTTTTGATGTTAGATAGTTCACCCAAAACCTTTGTTTCTGAGACTGACGCTATTAGCGTGGCTAAACAAACCGTTATTTGGTTCAATGACCTGAACACCTAGCGTCTAGTCATAGGACGCTTGCTGGAATCACAAGTGTCGTATTGCAAGAACCTTCAGGCTCATTAACCAGTTCATATCTCGATTGAAAAACTGAAC
Organism: Alcaligenaceae bacterium; assembly: GCA_947379755.1. GTDB lineage: Bacteria > Pseudomonadota > Gammaproteobacteria > Burkholderiales > Burkholderiaceae_B > Zwartia. Next base: position 6,846 of record CANCOC010000020.1, read on the forward strand.
CCGTGCCGCTGAAATCCTAACGACTCGTAAAAAGCGTGCGCACGCTCTCGTTTTTGATTAGACGACAGCACCAGCTTGTAGCAACCAGCCTCGCGCGCCAGTGCCATGGCATGAGTCATCATGTCCCGACCGATACCTTGGGATTGGTGAGTGTCGCTGACCACTACATCTTCGACTATGGCCGAAGATGACCCTTGGTGGGCCAGGTTGTGCATAATGAGTAAGGCGAATGTGCCTAGTATTGTCTGGCCGTCACACGCTACAAACAAACGATAGTTTGGATAATGGCTGAACTGTGCGAACAGTTGCTCAGCTTTTGCGATTGACAACACGTTTCCGTTGTCAATCGCAGGTTGAGCATGCAGCTTGAGCACCCCGGGCAAATCTGTAACCACGGCTTGGCGAATCATTAACTTCATTTAATGCCCTTAGGCAGCGGAGTAATCGATCTCAGCATCATAAGAAATAAAAATGTAAATATGATGACAACAGCACTAAAGCGCCGATATTTCACCTGCGAGATGACTTGGTTAAAAATCAACCTCTTGATATGCAAGTTTGCTATCAAAGGTATAGTTCGAAAAGCTTGTCCCTTAAGAATAAGAGCCAATGAAATGAAAATAATAATTACGTTAGTACTGATGATCAGTGGCTTGGTATTTAACGCCCACGCTAATGGCAATCGCCCCATCGTCCAAATTGAAACTGGTCGTCTGCAAGGCACCACTGAATTCAACATGCGAGTGTTCAAGAATATCCCCTACGCTGCCCCTCCAATTGGCAACCTTAGATGGAGACCGCCTCAACCAGCATTGGCATGGGAAGGTGTACGTGATGCGAGTCAAGTTGGCGACTCCTGCCCTCAACCCTTCATTAAAAACTTAAGCGCAGGCCTTGATCTCCCTGGAAACGAAGATTGCCTGAAGCTTAATATTTATGCGCCAGAAAAATCAGTCAAAAATTTACCTGTGATGGTCTGGCTTCATGGCGGGGGCTTATTTGTTGATGGGGCAAAAGATCCACAATTTACGCCGATCAAATTAGTTGAGAATGGCGTGATTGTGATTACCATAGACTACCGGATAGGTTCCCTGGGATTCTTTGCTCCAAAGGAGTTAATTGAAGAAGCCAAGACAAAAGGTGAGCCCGTCGGTAACTATGGCACGATGGATCAAATTGCTGCGTTGAAATGGGTCAAGAAAAATATTCAAGCATTCGGGGGAGATCCAGACAACGTAACTATTTTTGGTCAGTCCGCAGGCGCCAGAAGCGTCACTTGGCTCATGGTTTCTGATGCTGCCAAAGGTATGTTTCAGAGGGCAATCGCGCAAAGTGCGCAACAAAGTCCATTACGCGGGATGACGAAAAAACGCTTTGGTTTAGTGCCAGAGACCGAGATTGATGCAAAATATATGAATGCACTTGGTGTGAAAACACTCACAGAATTAAGGGCTCTTCCAGTACAAAAGTTAGTTTTGAATGCGCAGGCATTTTATGCCGGTGAATTTGGCGGACCATTTGTTGACGGAGAAATTATAAAAGGGGACCCTCTTGCTTTGTTTGCAGCCGGAAAACAAGCAAAGGTACCTTTTATGATTGGAACAAATTCCTTTGACTCAGATTTTATGTTGCCAGGCGAGCCTGCATTAGAAACATTTGTGAAACAAGTACATGAAGATCCTAAAACGATTGAGGAACTGTATTCAAAAGTTCAAGATAAATGTATTTTGAACTCATTCGTCATCCAGGACATGCTGTACCGGGCTAGCACAAAGTTACTAGCCAATAGCATGAGAGGTGTAGCACCAGGCTATGCATATTATTTTGATTACTTAACGAAGAATATTCGACCAGCTTTTCCAGGAGCACCGCATACTTTTGAAATTGCTTATGTTTTTGGAAGCTTGGGTTTAATGCCTCAAACACCAAATCATATTGAATCTGGTACCGGACAATGCACAAGAATTGAAAAAGATATAGCTGAGTTCAAACAAAAAAGAATATGGCCAAAAGACTGGTATCCAATTGTGGATAAAAATAGTTCAGAAGATCAAGGCATGTCCGACAAAATGTCTCAAAGCTGGGCAGCTTTTGCTAAAACTGGCAACCCAAATGTCAGCGGACAGGCTGATTGGCCGATCTATTCCTTAAAAGATGACGTCATGAGAGACTTCACCTATGACAAGGAAACAATTAAAGACTTATTCAAAGACAGGGTAGATTATCAAATATTGCATTTGAAGGAAATATTTGGCTTTGAGTACATTAAAGAGGTTCTTTGAATGGGGAGATATGTCCTTGCCATCACACTCACGATCACATCATTTAAAGATCAAAAAATACTGATTTGGTAAAAAATCAGGCTCCTGGATTAAAGTGAACCCCGCATTTTTCAACTCTGCTTTGACCTCATCTGATGAAATACGTCCTTCTTTAGGCGGTCCAATCGGACTGTTCATTCTAAAGTCGATTACAGCCACACGACCATTAGGTTTTAGTGCAGCACGAATCTTTTGCAAGTATGTGGCTCGGTTATCAACGTGATGATATACATCGACAAACAACACTAAATCAACCTTTTTTGGTAGCTGAGGCGATTCAGCCTTAGCTTGCAATGCCACTAAATTTGTCATGTTCATTTTTTTGGCACGATTGCTAAGGTACTTAACCATGTCAGGTTCGGTATCAACTCCGTAAACGGTCCCTTGTGGAACCATATTAGCTAACCGAATCGCAAAATATCCAGTCCCCGCACCAATATCAGCAACGATTGAATCTGGCTCAAGACCTAAAGCTTGAATGACTTGGTGTGGTTGTTGCCATGTATCGCGCTCAGGATCATCAAATATTTGTGCCCACTGCTCTGCTCCTGAAAAACCGTGCTGATGCGTATGCGGTGTCTGGGCAAGTGCTATTGCTGATAACCAGCAAAGATTAATTGCTACAAAAATATTTCTCATAATTTGAAATTTTTGGTTCATTTTTAGAAACCGAACAGGAATAAAATGGTTAAGTTGACTTCAAGGAGGACGGCAATGGATAACAAGGAGCACTGGGAAAAAGTTTACGGTACAAAATCCCAAGATATGGTGAGCTGGTTTGCCCCTCATCTTGAAACCTCACTTCATCTCATTCACCAGGCAGCCACAAATAAAAGCGTAGCGATCATTGACATTGGAGGGGGAGAAGCCACCTTGGTTGATGACCTGTTATCTGAAGGTTATCAAGATATAAGTATTCTGGATATCTCTCAACACGCAATTAACGTTGCCAGAAATCGCATTGGCGAACAGGCGAATAAGGTTCACTGGTACTGTGCGGATATTACTCAAGCCACTTTGCCTCAAAACTATTTTGATATTTGGCATGATAGAGCCGTATTTCACTTTCTAACAGAAAATGCCCAACGGATAAAGTATATAGAGCAAGTGATGCGATCCGTTAAACATGGTGGCTATGTGATTATGTCCACCTTTGGACCTGAGGGTCCTGAGAAATGCAGCGGCCTGGATGTGGTCCGTTATGACGCGAACAGTTTACATAGTCAATTTGGCAAGACCTTCAAATTGATTAACAGCTCAACAGAGCTCCACAAAACGCCAATGGGTACGACGCAACAGTTTCTCTATTGTTTTTGCAGGATGGAATAAGGTTCGGTGACCCTCAACCCGGATAGATACCGCTAAGTTCCACCATATGACTTCCTATAACCACTGGCGTTTATTCGCCAATGGTTATCATTTGAGTAACTGTCACGATTGATTGAATAAAGCTTGTTTATAATCATCACGAATTTAAGAACACCATTATTGCCTCATTTCTTAAGCTGCAAACTGCATTTATTTTCAAATCACTTTATCAATAAAAGAGAGTGTTTTCGATGTGTCGTCACACCAGGGTGATTGTGAATTGTATTTTATTCAGTTTGGCTGTTATCACGCTGCCTTCTAATGCACAAACGCTTCATTATGAGAATACGGGGACGCTCAATCCTCCTGGCAATGACACGTATATGCCATTAATCACGCCGGTTTTACCTGGCAACTATCTTGTTTTTCGTTACACAAATCTGGCAGCCTGGGCCCAACTTACTTTGCGGGATGCGTCAGGCAACAATGGCTATAGCATCCAACTTCAGAACGGAGGTGGGGATAGATATGAACAGTCAATCTCATTTATCGCTACCAGGTTCTCAATCTTGAGCCTTATGTACGATACGGTGTCAATTAGCCAGCTGAGCATTCGCAGCTATTTAGGCGACCTCCCTCGCACAAGGGGTGTGATTGATAACAATGATTCGTCGGTCATGAACAGCACATCGCTTGGGGCCGGACCTCTTACAGTCAATCCCGGTATGACATTAAAGGGCAGTGGAACGATATCAAATGCCGTCACCCTTAACGGTGGCATTTATCGTCCTGGTAACTCCCCAGGTTATATTAATTTACTATCATCTCTCACGTTTAATACGGGTAGCATTTACCAAGAAAATATTGCGGGGACATTACCGGCAAATGCTCTTACACCAATAGGCTTGACTGGCTATTACTCATTTGGATTAGTGAACGGTCCTGTTGTGATCAATGCAGGTACAACATTACAGCCCTTATTACTCAATCAGTTTTCGGCTGATGAAATGAGCTACGGCACTCCCCCATATGTGCCCAAGCTGGGTGATCAATTTAGAATTGGCACTGCGGCAGGAGGGATTACGGGTCGTTTTTCTACATTGATACAGCCTGAAGGTCTAGCTGCAGGTACGCAATTCGTATCTTTTTATAATATGAACAATAGCAATAGTCTCGATCTGGCTATTGTTCCTTCCTCTTATCCAACCACGATCGCATCAGCATCGGGTAACAAGAACGCCCAGTCAGTGGGTGGCGCACTGGACAGGATTGTTCAAGCTAACGTCACGGGCACATCAACTACGGCGCAAGACTCGTTGCTTTACGCAATCTCAGGTCAAATGTCAGCATCAAACATAGCGTCTTACGCTCAAGGCTTGTCTGGTGAAATCTACCCAGCTACAGTCGCAGTGATTGCGCAAACCACGCAGCGTGTGCAGCAATCTGTACTGTCTCGACTAGGTGACACGATGGGGATTGGGTTGCCCAATTCAATAACATCTCCTGCGGGGAACACGGCACTGATTGCTGCAAGTCAAACAGCCTTATCAGGTGGCGTGTCTTCATCTGCAGTCAGCACCAATCCAAACGTCAATCTCAATACCGAATACATGTCCTTATCCAATGGCAATGTCTGGGGTGATCTGGTTTACCAGAAAGGTAATCGTAGCAGTGACAGTTACTCGGGTGGCTGGAACAGCAATCTGTATCAGTTGGTGTTTGGCTCAGACTTTTATGCCTCCGATGCTCTCAGACTCGGTGGTGGTATTGCGCTATCCAACACCAACCTCAATCCTACCTATGGCTCAGGTACTATCCAGCAGGGCTCAGTCTTTGCTTACGGAAAAATACTGGTCGAAGAATACGTTGTAGATGCGATGGCAAGCTTTGGTGTGAACTCCAGCGACCTGTCGCGTAGCGATGTCACGAGCCTAAGCAGTGGATTCAGGAGCAAGTCGATATCAGGAAACGATGCCATGCTCAGTCTGGGCATGAGTCGTCCAATTGATACCAAGAGTCTGCGTATCACTCCCTACGCCCGCGTGACTTGGCAGATGGTGATGCAATCAGGCGTGAGTGAAGGCGATACTGCCTCAGCATTAAGTGTCAATGGTTACACAGGAAATGGTGTGCGTGGTGTACTTGGCGTCGCATTGGGATCCAAAACAAATAACCCAATGTCGGAACGAAATACATACAGAGCGTATATAGGCATCGGTGCAGACTCATCAGGTGTCTTGAACCCAACGGTGAATGCCTCACTGGCAGGGATGGGTACAACCATCACCACACCCAATGCAGGATCAACCTTTGCACAGGCAGGCTTGTATGGCACGGTCAAGGTCGCTGACAATGCTTATGCGTATGCTGGCTTGTCTGCTGAAGCCAGAAGTGGTCAAACGCTTGGTGCAGTCAATGTTGGAGTACGGGTACAGTTCTGACTTTCTCTTAACTGCGGCTAATAACAAGCAGGGTAGCTTTCAGACTGCTTTGTCATATCCCAAAGCTGCACCAATAAAAATTCTCTGACGTTCCTCAGTTTTGCAAAGAAATTTCTAATGACGACTCTGCACCACTCGCTCAATAAATTGGTCTTGCAAAATTCATATGGTACCAATGAGTAAATTGCCGCTTGTATTCATTTGCATACAGACATCAAACCAAATTAATATGAGCGACCCGTAACTTCAGTGCCGCGATATTGCTGGGTGATTGCTGGATTAGACAACATCATCGCCTGGTCGATTTAAATACAGGTCACCCTCTGATTTCATACCGGGAGTGGTCACGTCAACTTCTATATTTAATCTTCTATGAAACTATCAGCGACACTTGCTTGTTGCAAGACAGCTTTGCTCAGTATGCTTCTGATCGCGCTGGAGACATCTGCGTATGCTGCTCCTATTTTAGTAGTCGGCCACAAGAATCCTGATAGCGATACGATTTTTTCAGCCATTTCCCTGGCGTACCTAAAATCCCAACAAGGTAGTCCAGCGGTTGCTGTTGCTCAGGGGAAACCAAATCCGGAAACTGAGTTTGTATTAAATTACTTTGGTTTACAAGCTCCTGCCGTTGTATCGAAAGTTGCGGGCAGCAAGGTTGCTCTAGTTGACCACAATACTTACTCACAGGCTCCCGATGATATAAAAGGAGCTGAAGTAGTGGGGATTATTGATCACCATAATTTGGGTGGCATTTTGACTAATGACCCCATTGAAGTTTTGATTCAACCCGTTGGAAGTACCAACACAATCATCTGGCAACTTTATCAACGTGCAGAGATCGCTATACCTTCCAGTATCGCAGGTGGAATGTTAAGTGCCATCCTCTCGGACACCTTAGTGTTTAGATCCCCCACCACGACTGAGTTAGATCGGAAGGCAGTCGAGAATCTTGCCGACATTGCAAAAGTCAATGACATCCCAAAATATGCTCAGCAAATGTTTTTAGCTGGAGAGGCAGATTTAAAAACAGCGTCCATTGAAAGTTTGCTGCAACGTGACTTTAAGAATTTTGATATGAACGGCAATAAAGTAGGGATTGCACAAATATCCGCAGTGAGCTTTGATCTGCTTAGAGAACGTAAAGACGCATTTCTAGTTACCATGCAAACGCTACAAAAGGTACAAAATTACAAAACGATAGTACTGATGCTTACAGATATTCAAGCTGAAGGGACTGAGTTATTAGTCATTGGCGAAAATGAGCATCAAATTGGAAAGGCATTGAATATAGATCTTAAAAATCATTCCGCCTGGGCTGCACGTGTTATGAGTAGAAAAAAACAAATTGTTCCAGTACTCAGCAAGGTTTTTGCTCTGCATGCCAATTGACTCTGCAAACGCTGCAATCACTTCCTTAATTCTCAGGCAACTGAACGAGCAGTTGCCTATATTGTGTATATAAAAAATGAAGAAAATAGTTTTAACAGGCAGTATTTTATGTGCACTCAGTCCTATGACATCCGCTCAATCTTCCGTCTCTTTATACGGCATAGTGGACGGTGGCCTGAGTTATTCTCAGATGACCGGTGACTATATTCGCGACAAAACAAACCTCGGTTTAGCTTATGGCATGCAATCAGGAAACCGCATCGGGCTGCGAGGCTTAGAGGATATGGGGTCAGGCAATAAGCTGGCGTTTCAAATCGAAAATGGCTTTGATCTGGGTAACGGGACTCTTGAGCAGGGTTCCAGACTATTTGGACGACAGGCGTGGTTCGGTGTAGAGAATAACAGTTGGGGCTACGGACGGATGGGGCGTCAGTACAACTTTGCAACGGATTATTTTGGTGAAATTGATCCGTTTGCGATGGGCTTTGGTCAGGCCAGCATGGGAGCTGCTTTTGGTTCTACTAACATGTATAGCATGAGCAACACGATTAAGTTTCAGTCATCCAACATGAGTGGTTTTCAGCTAGGTGCCGGTTATTCGTTTGCCGTGGGTGCGATACCGTTTTATTACCAGCCGAATGCTTTTGGAACAACAGACTATAACTACATCAGCTCAGAGAACAACCGGCAGGTCACATTGGGTGCCAAGTATGCTTCTGGTCCCCTCTACATGGCAGCTTCCTTTGACAAGTTGTATGGCACGACTGATCCTATTAACAATAGTGGAATGAACCCTTTTGTATGGAACATAGGAGCTTCGTACGACTTTACTGTTGTTAAGTTTTCGTTGGCGTATGGTCAGTCAACTGGGGGGTATTTGAGAGGACAAACAGATGGGATGAGCGGTCCCAATGAGGGCAACAACCCGTATTGGGGAACGGGCAGCAATGAGATGTTGAATTTCGATTATCGGACAAAAACAAGCTCTTACCTTGTGGGCTTGACTATTCCGCTCAGTGCATCATCACGGGTGTTTGCTTCATGGACATTTATTGATGACAATACTGATTACGGTCCTACAAGTGCAACAGGAGCCAGCCAATCAGCTTACAACCTTGGTTATGCGCATGACTTTACCTCCCGCACCAACATGTACGCATTTTTTTCACAGATGAACAATGTCAGTAGGAACACCAATACTCGAAGTATGGTTTCCGGGGTTGGTATCCGCCATATGTTCTGATCTGCCTCCGCTACTTTTCAGGTTTGTCTGACGATTACTCAGCAAGAAGCTTTATTCTTTTCGCCGTGTACCAAAGATAAGATTGATTACGCCCGAGAGTCAACAGCTGACGTTCTGAAACCCCTAGCATTCACTAGGGGTTTTGCATGAGGGGCGTGGAATTGATGAGTGAACACTCACAATAGTTGCTTGCGAACAAAAATTCTGTCATACCCGTTGACAATGCGCCGATCAAATTCAACATAGCCCACATGCGCATACACAGACTGACTTTCATGCATCAAACGGTGCGTCGATAAATAAATGGATGCGTAACCTAATTGTTTCGCCATGGTTTCCGCATAAGAAAGTAACGTACCCCCTACCCCAAGCCCCTGTACATTGGGGCGCACGGCAATCGTTTCAATACAGAATCCCTCATCAGTCTCTAGCAACACCATTACACCAAGAATCTCTGCTTGCTGGCAGGCAACATAAACAACACTTTTCTTGACTAGCAACTGATAATCATCAAGCATGGGGCCCGGCGTCCGACCGATACGAGGGATGTAATGTATAAAAGCCTGGCTAACGCAGTCCGCTACGGCAGCGAGGTCTCGTATAACAGCGTGGCGAATTTCTATGGACATGTATGTTACAGATTAGGTTGAATATGGCAGGGGCAGCTATTATCACCTTGAGTTAAACCATATAACAAAGTATCTTTAAAATCAGTTTTGGCCTGCTGACATATTTTTCTGAGAACAAGACCTTTAGGGTTCAATAAGAAGCAATTACTGGTCATTGTAAAAATTACTGTAAGTATTATAAAAATTGACCTATTTAAAAGTCGGGGACTGAATAATGCGTTGTATTCGATTGTGGAGCGATTCAAAAGGAAATTCGTGCTTTGAAGAAGGGAGCATTGCTACAAAAGCCGGCTCGCCTGTCAATTTTCTTTCAGATAAATTTCCAGCAAAAAGCATTTCATTTGAAGAAACGCAAGCAGGCCAGTCGCTCGAATGGCATAACGCCCCAGCGAAGCAGTTTGTCATTACGCTTCGTGGAACCCTGGATTTTTCAACTCGCGCAGGGGATCACTTCATTCTCACTCCTGGTGATATGTTGTTAGCTGAAGATACTGTTGGAAGTGGACACTCTTGGAAACTGGTCGGCGATGACCCATGGAGACGTGCATACGTCATCCTGGAATCCGATGCCGAGTTATCGTTTATCAAAAAAATAAATCAGGGTGTGTAAATTGACAAATCAGAGTGATGTAATCGAGGTTGACTGTTTATTAGTGGGTGCCGGCATTATGAGTACGACTCTGGGCGTGTTTCTAAAAGAGATACACCCAGAATTATCAGTTGAACTCATAGAAATGCTACCTAGTGAAGCGCAGGAAAGTTCAGACAGCTGGAATAATGCCGGAACCGGACATGCGGCTAATTGCGAGTTAAATTACACGCCTCTCGAAGCCGACGGTACTGTCAATATTTCAAAGGCCCTTCAGGTAAATATTGAGTTTGATCTCTCTCGACAGCTCTGGGCGTACTTAATTCAGAAGGGCGCGATCCAGGATCCAGCGTCTTTTATTAACCCCGTTCCACATATGAGTTTTGTGCAGGGTGCTGATCATGTCAGTTTTCTAAAAAAACGGCATGCTGCATTGAGTGCACATCATTGTTTTCATGGAATGGAGTATACGGAAGATACCAGTCAGATTGCTCAATGGGCGCCGCTTATTGTCAAAGGCCGAAATCCGGAAGGAAAAGTTGCTGCCACCAGAATTATTACTGGTGCCGACGTGAGCTATGGTTCTTTAACCTCGCATTTTTTGAAATACTTAAATACCTTAGGTGGCTTCAAGGCGTCTTTCCTGGATCAGGTTACACACTTGCAACGTGAGCCTGATGGCCGCTGGCGCATCACTATCAAAAACCGTCAAACAGGGAGCAACCGGTTTGTCATAGCAAAATTTGTTTTCCTGGGTGCTGGTGGGGGAGCGTTGCCTCTTTTGCAGAAATCGGGAATACCTGAAGCAAGGGGTTATGCCGGGTTCCCTGTCAGTGGGATTTGGTTGCGCTGCGATGCTCAAGAGATTGTGAGTCAGCACGAGGCAAAGGTATATGGAATGGCCGCCGAGGGATCCCCGCCAATGTCTGTTCCCCATTTAGATACACGCGTTATTGATGGAAAACGCTCACTTCTTTTTGGACCTTATGCGGGCTTCTCTACAAAGTTTCTAAAAAACGGATCATGGCTTGACCTATTTAAGTCACTCCGTCTGGGCAATCTTATGCCTCTTGCGGCAGTCGGACTATCAAGTTTTAGCCTCGTGAAATATCTGGTGGGACAGGTGCTTCAATCAAAGGCGGATCAGTTTGAGGCCTTGAGGGAGTACTACCCGAACGTAAACCCTAAAGATTGGTACCTCGAAGTCGCCGGTCAGCGGGTACAAATTATTAAAAAGGATAAGCTCAAAACTGGAATATTGGAGTTTGGTACCGAAATCGTAGAGTCTGCCGATTCATCCATTGTGGCGTTACTCGGTGCATCACCTGGAGCTTCAACAGCGGCTTCAATCATGATCAATGTTATCGAACGCATGCCTCCTACAGGCTTGCTGCCAAGCGACTGGAAGGTTCGCATGAAAGGAATCATTCCGTCTTATGGAGAGTCCCTGATTACGGATGAAGCACTCTGCAATAAAGTAAGAGCTGAAACCGCAGCGGTATTGGGGCTTAAAAACATTGCTTAACGCCGTATATACGCATTGGTTGTGACCCGCACCCGGCATCTATAAATTTGTCGGGTGCTGTAACGCCCATCCCTCAGAAAAATCCTCATCGGATTCATCATGCAAAAGAATACCCAGAAAATTGAAATCCGATTTGTGGACGCGTTCACGAACCAGCTTTTTAAAGGTAATCCAGCAGCGGTTGTTATTCTTGATTCGTGGATTCCAGACGCCTTGATGCAACTGATCGCATCTGAAAACAATCTCTCTGAAACAGCATTTATTGTGAAACAACCCGATGGGAAATTTCATATCAGATGGTTTTCTCCCTTAAAGGAAATTGCTTTCTGTGGACATGCGACGTTAGCGAGTGCATTTGTCTTGAAGAAAATCGGCGAGTCTTTTCCAATTGTTTTTTGGGCAGCCGCCGTGGGTGAACTTGAGGTTCACAGTGCCGGAGACAATTCCTTTGATATGAGTTTTCCATTGCGCACACCTCAGGTCGTGGGTGATGTACCTGCGCTTTTATTTGCTGGCCTGTCGAAGAGGCCAAAGCACGTGTTGCTCAACCAGCAAGCATACTTTGCTGTATACGAATATGAACAAGACATTCTCGATATCAAACCCGACTTTTCAATATTAAAGGGACTTGCACCCTTTGACGTAGTTGTTACCGCAACAGGGACAGACGTTGACTTCGTTTCTCGATATTTCTGGCCAGCCAATGGAGGAGAAGAAGATCCTGTTACGGGCTCTATTCATGCTGGCTTAGCTCCTTATTGGGCACAGAGATTAGGGAAAACAACGCTCATTGCGAGGCAGGCATCACAAAGAACTGGGATTGTGTATTGCGAAGTTTTACCTGATGAAGTGAAAATATCTGGATCTTGCGTGCTCTATCTTGAAGGTTTGATTGATATTCCCATATCAGAAAAGTGATGATAATCATTCGTAGCAAGCAATTCACCGCGGATCGCTTACGGGGTCCTACAAATTAATCGGCAAACAAAGGATTCCATATGACTCAATCATCCCGCCGTCATTTTTTTAAGACTTCTGTCGTTGGTGTTGCTGCCGTAGCCAGTTCTCAGTCCATTGCCCAGACACCCTCATTATCAAAACTATCAAAACAAACGATTGCTGACGTTGAGGCGTTGAATGCCCGAGACCATACAAGCTGTGGGCCATGCAGCGATGGCGGCTCACAACCCTTCTGATGCAGATAAATATAAACAAACTGTTTCTAAAATTATTGGCTTGACTGACTGGCCGTCAAAATCATTTTATGCAACAGCAAATGATTGCTACACCGGCCAACGTTTGATTATTTCAGAAGCAAGTCATGTGACGATCGTAGATGCGTGTTCGGCGAGCTCTTCCTTACCTGGTGGTTCAGGGCCAACCTTTATTAAAAATCGTTTATGTATGGATGGCGGAATATGTCAGACAAGCACCCATTCTGACGTGGTCGCGGGCGTAAAGCGTGCACTTGTGCTTTCGCTTGCTGACGGTGGGCCAAACGAATTGAAACAAAATTTAAGAACCTCGGGCTTTCCAGACTCACTTCTGCAAGAATTAAAATATTTAAAAGACCAAGGGACACAGGTCATGCATGTGGTTGCTGGATTGCCGCCTGGAATGACTAAAATTGACAGCGTGATGGATGCTAATTTAATTACTCCATTCATGCAGTACGGTTTTGATAGGGGCAATGCAGAAGCAGCTAAAGTTCAGGCGTTTTTTGGTTGATTATTAGAGATCAGTTATCAGTGAAATATATTTTTTTACTCGCAATTGAGATCAATGTATATTTTGTTGCGTCATGACTTAAACTTCAGACACTTATGCTGACATGAAACATCGCGAAATCAGAAGGAACCGATGCGGTGAAAGAGGCGCTCCACTACGTTGCACCCGTTGGCGAAAAAGAGATTTTCGTAAATAGGGCTATGGAGAATATCGAACCATATTTGTTTTGATTTCTCCATATACAACAGCACTCAATGACTCATTGGATCTGCACTTCAACGCTTCAACGCTTCAAAAACTGAATCTTGCCGGTCACATCTCTGTAATACGCATGCCCGGGCAAAGGTTCTTTCCTGCGAGTGATTGGTTGCCAGTCTGGGTTGCGCGCAAGCTCGGCATTCAATGCGATATATGGCCTCTGAGCGTCGTTGACTTCATCTGCGCTAACAATGGCATTGACGGGGCACTGACCCACACAGATTGAACAGTCAATGCACGTTTCAGGATTGATGACCAGATAGTTTGGGCCCTCCAGGAAACAATCCATTGGGCAGACTTCGACGCAATCAGTGTATTTGCACTGGATACAAGCGTCCGTCACGATAAAAGTCATAACTGAATACCATTTGAACTAACCGCTGAATATCGATGGCAAGAAACAAGGTGATCGTTCACCATGCCAGAGGCTTGCATGAAGGCATAACAAATTGTAGACCCTACAAACTTGAAGCCCGCTTTGAGCAACGCTTTGCTCATCGCATCAGATTCATCAGTTTTTGCTGGAATCTCATTGAGTGACTGTCGTTTGTTTTGGATGGGCGTGTTGTTGACAAATTGCCAGAGAAACTCACTAAAGGTATACCCCTCTTTCTTCAGGACGAGATAAGCATTGGCATTTGTGATCGTGGCAGCAATTTTCAATTTATTTCGGATGATTCCAGGATTATTTAGCAATTCACCCACTTTTATATCATCGTAACGAGCAATCGTGTCGGGATCAAAACCATCAAAAGCCAAACGATAGTGTTCACGTTTTTTGAGAACCGTTGACCATGAAAGGCCCGCCTGTGCCCCCTCCAGAATAAGAAGCTCAAATAAAGCGCGATCATCCCGAATCGGGACGCCCCATTCGGTATCGTGGTACACACGATAAAGCTCAAAACCTTCACACCAGGGGCATCGTTCCATGGGTTCTCCTTTTTATGACCAGGTTTTTAAAATTGCAAACATTAAAAGTTACCGGATCAATAATGACAATCACTTACAGAAATATTTTTGCGTTTTTGATTTACTTGTGTAGTCCACAGGCATTTGCACAGAGCAACGATACCAAAGTTTATGTGTCACCCTTTTATGAATCTGTCATGAAAATGTCGCCACAAGGAAAACTCGGACATGTCATCAAAAAAGAATCTGTTCATACGACGATTCAAGGCGCCCGGGCCTGGCGCATCGCATACATTTCATCAGATTTGGCAGGACGCAAAACAATATCGACTGGACTCATTGTCGCCCCTGTTGGCCAGGTACCCAAGGAGGGTCGCCCAGTTGTGGCATGGGCACACGGCACAACTGGCACAGCTCAAAACTGCGGACCTTCACAACTCCCCAACCCTGCTCAACCTCTCAATGAGTATTTCTTGATCGGAGGCAATTCATCTACTGACTACGGTTTGCCTGCAGTTGAACGATTTATTCAGGACGGGTATGTCATCGTTGCTACCGACTATCAAGGCCTAGGTGGCGGTGGCAGACACCAGTACATGGTGTCCGGGACACAAGCCAGGGATGCCATTAATTCTATTCGTGCAGCGGGCGAAATGAAAGAAGTCGGTGCGGGTAAACGGGCGCTGATCTATGGGTGGTCTCAAGGCGGCGGCACAGTCCTTGCCGCTGCGAGTTCGCCAGACTACATTGCACAAAAAGGTACCGCATTCGACGACATTGAAATCGTTGGTTTTGTTGCAATGGCGCCTCCGGATGTCACAGCAACACTCAATGTGGAACCTGACGATCAAGCAACTGCCGAACAATATATTCATGGTTTGATTCATACATTTTCAGACAATGTATTTAATTTTGCACATCTTTCAATGACACTCTGGGCACTACCAAATGGATTTTCAAATATTCAGCTAAATAATATTTTTACCTCAAAAGGTGCTGAAGCAATAAACGATATTTATAGTGGCAAATGCATACATGCTGCAGCCGACACTTTGAGCTATAACTTTGGAAATACATATCAGGCACTTCTAAAATCACCGCCGCAAAACGCACTCGCTTGGGCTCAGGCGATCTACAGCAGTGGCGTGAATAAGACCAGGCCGGTCGCTCCGGTCATTATTTATTGGGGAACAAAAGATACCGCGGTACCACCAGTCATGGGAGCACTTTATCAAAAGCAAATGTGTCAGCTAGGGGGCAATGTTGCTCGTATTCAGCTGCCTGGCGAGCAAACGCACTTCACAACGCCACCCGCTGCAGAGCCACTCTATGTGCCTTGGATTGAAGATCGCTTTGCCGGGAAGCCTGCGCAGGATAGTTGTTTAAATATTCAATAAATAAGGAGAGTGCGATGAAAATATTGATGAAAATTGCAGGCTGTATGCTTGTTTTTATATCCTTTAGTTGTCCGGCGGATAACAAAGTGAAATGGGGCTATGAAGGAGATATCGGCCCCTCCAGCTGGGGCAATCTGAGTCAGGAATTTGCCGTATGCCAGACGGGTCAAAAGCAGGCTCCTATCGACATTCCTGCAATTTCTGCAACCACGTCAGGTGCCTCCATACAAACGAATTACAAGCCTGCACAAGCGGAGATCGTCAACAATGGACATACGATCCAGATCAACCTGACCAACGGTGAGGGTGCCAATCTGAATGGTGTGGACTTCAAGATATTACAATTTCATCTCCACACCCCAGGTGAAGAAAAAGTAGATGGAACAACCTATCCCTTGAATGCGCATTTGGTGCACAAAAATTCAGACGGAAAGTTTGCCGTCATTGGAATTTTCTTTAAAGAAGGCACAGAAAACGCAAGCCTTAAATCCATTTTTTCTGTGATGCCTGCGCACGAAGGTCAGCAGAGTCTCAATGAAAACTTTGACGCAAGTGACTTACTGCCTGACACCTTGTCCTACTATCAATATGAAGGTTCTTTGACGACCCCTGGATGCACAGAGGGAGTGACATTTTATATTCTGAAAAAACCAGTAGAAATGTCAACCGCTCAATTGAATCAGTTCAAGAAGATTTTCCCAATGAATGCAAGACCTGTTATGCCATTAAATGGTAGAACGATTACGCAACATGACTGATGGCGGCAATTGAAAATTACTGACCCATGCTGGAAATTCTTCAGACGGCATGGGTTTGGCAATCAGATAGCCTTGCGCGATATCACAACCGAATACGGCAAGCTGTTCCCAGTCCTCAAGGGTTTCAACACCTTCAGCGATTGCCTTTCGTCCAAGATCATGTACCAGGTCGATCGTCGAACGCACGATCATTGAAGACTCTTTGTTCACAGACATATCCCTGACAAATGACTGATCGATCTTGATGTAGTCCATTGGTAATCTTTGCAAATAACTCAATGACGAATAACCCGTTCCAAAATCGTCAATACTGAGCAAGATCCCTTCATCGTGCAAAATATTTAATACACTCAATGCGAATTTTGGATCTTCCATCGCTGCACTTTCTGTAACTTCAAGTTCCAGCATATTGGGGGTAATCTTCCAGATTGTCAGCATCTCCCGGATTTTCTTGGGCAAGTGCTGATCACGTAAATTGCGTGCAGAAAGATTGACAGAGATCGGCATGACAAACCCTTGCGCCTGCCAGCCGCTCATCAGGCGCAGCGTAGATTCAATCACCCACCCAGTAATTGAGTCGATGAGTCCAGAATGCTCCGCCAGACTAATAAACTCTACAGGGGGAATCAACCCGCGTGCGGGATGCATCCAGCGTACCAACGCTTCGGCTCCACAGACCCGAGCCGTTGCCATATCTACCTTAGGCTGCAAATACAGTCTTAATTCGCCAGCATCAATGCCCCGTCTCAACTCTCCCGCGAGTCTCAGACGCTGGGCATAATCCGGATTCTGCGTCGGATCAAATACCGCATAGCTGCCACTGATTCTATCTGCCTGTGCAACGGCTATATCAACATTTCGAAGCAAGTCATTTTCTGTCAATCCGTGATCAGGAAATATGACAACACCTATTCTGGCAGAGACATCCAGAGAAATATCGCCAATCCGGAAAGCTAGCTGTAGCTTATGCTCTACGTGCTCTGCCAGGTTGACTGCTGCCTCGCGATCACAATCCGGCAGCAGAATCGCAAACTCGTCGCTGCGTAAACGCGCGACCATCGCCGATTCCGGACAGACACCCCTGAGAAGTAAACCGAACTCCCTGAGCAGTTGATCTCCGCAACTAAAGCCAAACGAAAGATTGATTGCACTCAGACCCTCTATATTTGTTTGTAATATAGCGAAGGAATGCATCTGCTTTTTACTCGTTTCAAGCTCGGAAATGAGGGCTTCACTAAAGAGCGTCTCATTAGGCAAGCCAGTCAGTGCGTCATAGCGCATCATGTGACGGATGGCCTCCTGCGTTTTACGCTGTTCATCGCGTGTCCGCAGGGAAGATATCCCAAAGGCCAAGTCATTTGCTGATTGAGTGAGCAACACAACCTCATCGGAATTAAAGGCATTTGGTACCGCTGAATAAATTGCAAGGGAACCGATCACCTCCCCCCCGACGTGGAGCGCAAAGGCAGCGACTGCTGCGCAACCCAGCATGTAGGGGCGCCACTGTACATAATTCGGATCGTTCTCCATGTCCTGCACCACGCAGGCCTTTCCTGTTCGCACACTCTCCGCATTTGCATAGGGGCTCTCTTCACCGACGCCCCAGCTATTTCTAAGTGCCAGAAGCACCTCAAGCCCACCCGGGCAGCCGCTCTCAGCCACAGGTGAAAGCGACTTCACTTCATCGTTTGTTCTGTACCACACGACGGCCATGTGATAGCCACCAGCCACAACAATCGACTCACAAATCTTGGCGAGCAACACCTGCTCGCTATTCGCGTGGAGTTGAGCGCGATTGGTGGCACTCAATGATTTCAAGGCTCGACTGACATGCTCAATTTCAAGTATCCGTTTTTCAAGCGCTGCGTTGAGCTCCCGAACTCTCGCCTCGCTCATTTTTCGATCGGTAATGTCCATGCCCAGAACATAATATCCAGCCAGCTGTCCACTAGCATCCTTCTTGGGTACGTAATTAACTGTTTGCCAGATACCAGGAAATGGCTGCCAGTCGTAGCTGGCTGACTCTCCATGTATCACTTTCGCTATATGTGGCGCCGCAATGGCATAACGATCTACACCAAGAATGTCTCTCACAGAACATCCCGTCAGGTCACGCTGTCCCGAAGCAAATCGCTCCTGATATTGTTGATTCACATAAACGTAGCGCTGCTGAGGATTGATATAGGCGATTAAAGCAGGCACGTTATTGATTACGCTTCTCAAATGTTCTTCGCTCTCGTGAAGTAGCCTGGTCCTTTCCTCAACTCTTTGCTCAAGCAGCTTCTGTTGATTTCGGATCATATTTTGAGCATCATGCTCAATAGTCACATCTCGAAATACGAGCACTGCACCCCGAATTTCTCCAGATGCGTCACGAATAGGTGCAGCGCTGTCAGCAATCGGATATTCATGACCGTCGCGCGTAATAATGACAGTATGGTTGGCAAGCCCCTGGATTTCACCTGTTGCCAGGACGCGGGCAATAGGAACGACTGCAGGCTCGCGTGTAACTTCGTGGACAATACAAAATACTTCGTCAATCGGCTTTCCGCGTGCGTCTGCAAAAATCCACCCCGTCAGTCGCTCTGCAACTGGATTCATACGTGTGATGCGACCTTCTGTATCCGTCGCGAGCACTGCATCACCGATTGACTGGAGCGTGATCGAGAGATTCTCCTCACTCTCAGTCAGTGCACGCTGGCTGGCTTCTGTTTGTTGCATCTGACGACGAATCACGATGTAAGTGGCAACGAACAAAACCAGAAGTAATATCGAAAAGAGTGTTCCAACCGACAACAATTGCTGGCGTAATCTCAACTGATCAGCGTCATGCTTTTGCATCAGTTTAATTTCTTCAGCCTGCATCACGCTTAAGAGTCTGTACATCCGCTCAGTTGTTTCACTCAGATTTGATCTCGCAACAAATGCAGTAGCGGCCTCAAGACCCTCAGTCTTACGCAACATCTCGACCTCCCTGGAAATGGTGAGACGCTCTTGAATCACACCATTGAGTTGCGACCAGTTGTCTTGTTGGCGAGGATCATCGCCAATCAAATTTTTGATTTTTTTAAGTGTGGCTTCGCGCTTTAAAATTGCGGCATCGCGAAGTGCAAGTTGTCGCAAATCACCTGAGATCCTGAAGTTCTGCGTACTCAGCTCAATATTGAGTGCATCAATATTGGCCTCTGCAAGGGAATTGAGCGTGTCTTGCGTATGACTGACCCAGTGTGAGGCAGTTTCAGCATCTTTTGAAAGCTTCCAGGTGGCGGCAGCCAGACCACCCACGACCAGACTCGCTGCAACAAAAGAAAACAGAATCTTGGACTGAAAATTTGAACTGGCTTTCATCATGCCATCCTTTTCATTACAACGTGCCCATCGGTACACTCTACTCTTACAAAGGATTCTTGTGAAAATTTGATTCCAGTCCGAACCGTCATTCTTCCCGCATTGACCACCGGAGTGTCCGTGCGTATTAAAATAAAATTCTCTGAACCCATATGACCAATATTAAACAGGACCAGCCCGATGAGTGAAACGACTATAGACAGAATTTTCTATTCGTCTGATTTCCTCATTATTTTCGGGATTTTATGCTTGTACATCTTGAGCGGTCTTTTTATCTATTGGCTGTGCAACAGCAGGATTACCAGACGTATTGCTTGCAAGTTTATAGGAATCGTCCCACCATTCATTGGCATTCCGACAAGCTTATTTGCCCTGACATCTGCATTTCTGGGCGTTTCGGTGTGGCAAAACTTTCAGGCTCACGATGACGCTGTCGCGCAGGAAGTTCGTGCGATTTCAGCTTATATTCAATTCACCGATACCATTCCTGCGCTGCAAGACAAAGGCTTAGCGGCGCTGGCCAGAGACTATGCACACTCTGCAGTAGAAATCGAATGGCCCGTGATTATTAAAACGCGCACCAGGTCTCCTGAAACAGATCTGTCTATCGCAAAGCTGCTGCGTCAAACCGTGACGCAAGCCATACAGCCTGATACGCCACCCATTGTTGCGCAGGCGTTGATGGAATCTGTTCAGTCAATCATTTCCGCACGCAATGCCAGACTAACCCTGCTGAATGTCAAACCTGATTTAATCAGATGGCTAGCCGTTTTATTGATCGCTTTTATGGTCCAGCTTAGTGTCGCAATCGTGCATATCGACAAACCTCACCCCATGGCTCTTGCCTTATCTGTCGCCACCTTATCCATTGTTTTGATTCTTGGTTTGATTGGTTTATCCGTTCAGTCGCATACAGGCAGACTTTCAGTCTCCAATGCCCCGCTCAAGCACATTTCCATTCAGACAAGACCGTAAATGTCTGTGCTGTACGTCCTGCTTAGACCTGACCACACCGTACCCGTTTAGATCTTATATCTTCATGTGTATTTTTATTGTTCTCAAAAAATAATAGTCTGCACATATGTTCTTAGTATCGGCACATTGAATATTCAGTGTGCCGCTGCGGGGGATACACAGCAGGTGTCGGTCAATGCGTTTATTTCTGGAGCGTGAACATGTTAATTATCCGCAAGTACCTTTCTTTTATGATTCTGGCGCTGGCTGCAGCCGGTACAGCTGCTGTCGCAGCTGATGCACCCAAAAAGCCATCTGGAACAGTCAGTATTAACGAAACACAATTTGCACTGATTGTGGGTGGTAGCGTAGGAAACGGCACCTTGACCTATGCAGGCAAGCTTCATCATTTCAAAATTAGCGGAATAAGTGTGGGTGCAAATATAGGCGTCTCCAAACTGTCCGCAGTCGGTGAGGTCTACGATCTGACTGATGTCTCTAAATTCCCCGGAATATTTTCCAAACTTGAGGGCAGCGTCACTCTTGGTGGCGGTGTAGGCGGTACCGTCCTCAAGAATGAGAATGGTGTGATCATGCGTCTCACCAGCACCTCAGAAGGCCTGCAATTGAATTTAAGTGCAAGCGGCGTCAAAGTCGAGCTAGAGAAATAATGTAAAAGGACGGAATAAAGCAACCTGTCTTGGCTGTTGCTAAATTTGCTTGAGACGCCTAGCATGGGGTGCAAGTAACTATAAATTTAGTACCCACGGACCTCCGAGGCACTTCAATGCGATCCTTTTTTCGATTTTTTTTGTACATCGTCGTGCTGTTGACCTCTGCCCAGGCAAGCGCTCAATCCATACTGGCAGATTTCAATGTACCAACGCAAGCCAGCATGCCCGGGGGACCACAAGGTGCTGCGATTTTGGAGGGGAAAAAACTGCTAACAGAAACCCGCGTGCTGCTTCCAAAGAACGTTGGCAATGGGCTCAATTGCACAAGTTGCCATTTAAATGGCGGTACCGTTGCCTATGCCGCACCGTGGGTTGGCCTTTGGGGCGTTTTTCCTGAATATCGGTCACGCTCTGGCAAGTTGATTTCCTTATCTCAAAGGATCAATGATTGCTTTGAGCGCTCGATGAATGGTCAGCCCATTTCCTACACCTCGGACGAAATGATTAACATGCTGGCCTACATGCAGTGGCT
Organism: Alcaligenaceae bacterium; assembly: GCA_947379755.1. GTDB lineage: Bacteria > Pseudomonadota > Gammaproteobacteria > Burkholderiales > Burkholderiaceae_B > Zwartia. The sequence continues at coordinate 28,852 of CANCOC010000020.1, forward strand.
CTCCACGGGTGTGCCAACAGGTCAAAGTGTCAATGGCCGGGGTTTTGGAAAGATCGATCAGAAACTGACTCCGGATGCCTCAACAGGAAAAGTACTCTTCGCGCAAAAATGTGCAAGCTGTCACGGTGCCGATGGAGCAGGTCTGAAAAATCCCACAGGAGGCTATGTCTTTCCACCACTGTGGGGAGATGCATCTTTCAATGATGGCGCGGGTATGGCGCGAACATTTACTGCGGCCGCATTTATTCGACATAAAATGCCTGTCGGTTTGGAAGGCACCCTGACGGATCAACAAGCAGTCGACATTGCTGAGTTTTTTACCCACCAGCCTCGTCCAGCATATGCAGCCCAGTCGGGCGACTGGCCTAAAGGCGGTCGGCCTAAAGATGCCAGAAATTAATCTCCCCGATAGAAGGAAGTAAAGAATGAAAGTGTTCGCTATTTTTATGTTTGCCCTCGCCTTGAGCGCCTGCAACACGGTATCCGGTGCGGGCAAAGATATTTCCCACAGTTCAGACTGGGTGAAAAGCAAAATGAGTGGCGGTAGTAAAGAAGCGCCACAAAAAACAAGTCCAGCCACAAAACCAGAGCCTGTTGCTCCCGCTCAGCCAGCGGCACCGACCAGCATCTAGATTGAGGGACACGCCACCCTGAGTATGTCTATCTCTCCGTGCCTATATCTTCATATGTATTTTTTTTATTCTCTTAAACGAATAATCTTTGCATATGTTCGAGAGATACTCACTTTGGCAGTGTCAGGAACACAACTCAATCTGGAGTAGCAACATGTTCAATATCCGTAAAATTTTTTGTTCTCTGGCACTCGGCCTGGTTGTTGTCGCGAATGGTGCAAGCGCGGCTGATACTCCTAAAGTACCGTCCGGAACGGTGCGGTTTAACGAGATGCAGTATGCGGTGATTCTGGGAGGCGGTGAAGGTGAAGGGGTACTGACGTACAAGAATAAAGACTACCCATTCAAGATCAGCGGTGCAAGCCTTGGACTCAATGTCGGCGTCTCAAAAGTCTCTGCCTCCGGCGAGGTTTACGATCTGGATGATATTTCCAAGTTTGATGGCATGTACAACTCATACGAAAGTGGCATTGCTTTTGGTGCTGGCGTTGGTGGCAACGTGATGAAAAACGAAAATGGCGTCATCATGCGAGTAAAAAGCACCTCGGAAGGATTTCAGTTGAATCTGAGTGCTGCCGGCATGAAGGTTGAACTCAAAAAATAGCCAGTTTGGCATGGTCATTGACCTGTTTGTCTCGAATTCAAATCGGTGATGGCTTAAACAAGTACAGGCTTACTCTTTCATCCATATGATTTAAATCATATGGATGAAGCATATTAGGGCTGATAATGTCACCGTGAAGGAGCTTTTACTTTCAGTTTTGGATGACACGTATGAACATGACGCACTACATGGAACTTCTGGCCACCAACCAGCCCTGGAATTTATTCATTTTCATGGCAATACCCGTGGTGCTCGCCGAAACGCTCGCCATTACTGAACTTTATATTCTCTTTACCCGCAGATTTGATGGATATGTCTATCTACTCAATCGCTTCGCAGGTACGACGGTTGGTCTCTACTTCATCTGGATCATCGTCTACCTCATGACAACGGCTGTTGTTCCCATTACTCAGGCTGGAGAGTGGAGAACAATCATCGATATCGTCGCCGTTGGTACATACCTGATCGCCGGACTGCCTCTCATCTGGATTGCCTTGCAAGAGTTTGGGCTGGTGGGTCGAAAGCTGACACAAGAGGGCAAGCTCAAACTTCACGCGATCTGTGTCGCGCTCTTTCTGGTGTTCGGACACATTGCCATGATTAGCGGAATGCTCGACCCTGGTTTGCTAGGCTACAACGCAATGACGCATTCCACTCCTTTGCATGATCAAAACTTGAGTACTCCCGTACAAAATCCTCACCTCAGTCATTAATACTTAGATTCAACACCAAAAGGAATAACGATGAAATGTAATGTCGGAAATACTGATCGCACCGTGAGAATTCTGGTTGGCCTGATCCTCATTGGTCTCACACTCACCCATACAATCGGAGTCTGGGGATGGATCGGCGTGATTCCATTATTGACAGGCTTCTTCCGGTTCTGTCCCGCATACACCCTCTTTGGTCTGAATTCCAGCAAAACCAAGTAATTAGCTGGAAAATGAGCATATAAATTTAAATTTATATGCTTTTGCGTTCAACCAGAGTGCTTGGCTTAAACTCCTCGCAGTACCTCGTTTGACATCTGAAATATCTATTTCGGCAATCACCCAAACGATTCCTGTGGAGTGAACCCCGTGTTCAAAACAATACCCGCCTCAGCGGTAGCATTACTCATCACAATGGGTTGCGCTGCCAGCGTGAGCGCCCAGTCTTCCGTAGCACCCGCAACCGGCCAGCAACAGCCCGCCCCGGCATCATCAAAATTGCCTGGCTCAGCTTTTTTTGCTGGCGTAGGTGGTGGTTATGCTTCTTCACAATTCAACAACCAGTCCATCTATGCCGAAGGCATTTCCAGTACCTTTGATAATCGTTCCCTTGTTGCTTCTGGATCTGCAGGTGGCCCGCCACTGAATCTTTCCATGCCCTCGCAGTCCACCTTTGCGCCAACGGTCCAGCTGGGCTACTTTCAGCGCATCACAAATAGCGACTGGCTCTGGGGCGCTAAATTCTCATACAACTATCTGGGCGCGACCTCTACAAAAGATAACTTCCTGATTCCGCAGTCGGGTTCATTCAGCGGCAGCAGTTCTAACTCATTTACTGGTAATGCACTGGTCCGGTCTTTCCAGACCAGCATCACCAATCAGATTATGCTGATGCCATTCATTGGGCATAGCTTTGACAGCGGCTTTGTCTACTTTGGTGCAGGTCCGACCTTATCCCAGACACAATCTAAAATTAACGATTTGACTGGTTTTGCAGATATCAACGGAAACCGTACAAACATCACAGGCAACTCGAGTAGTTTTTCAAGTGCACAGTGGATTTATGGTGGCGCTGCAACAGTAGGTCTGACTTACTTCTTTGATCCATCATGGTTTGTGGATGTCAGCTACACCTATGCCATGACACAGAACAAAACAAGCAACTACTCCGGGGTATTCGCGAATCCAAATAGTGGCTATTCTTATGCAGGGCAGTTGATCGGTACGTCTACGGGAAGCGTGACGACACAGCTACTCACGGTCTCAATCAATAAAGCCTTTTAAATCACCGTGCACAATATGATCTCGATTGCAAACCTCTCCAAAACGTATGCTTCAGGCTTTTCTGCCCTTAAGAATATTAATCTTGATATTCGACGTGGCGAAATTTTTGCCTTGCTGGGGCCTAACGGTGCGGGCAAAACAACCTTGATCAGTATTGTGTGCGGGATCGCCAAAGCAAGCGGCGGGCACATCAGTATTCATGGTCATGACACGGTGACAGAGTATCGACAGGCCCGATCACTCATCGGACTCGTGCCACAGGAACTGTCGACAGATGCTTTCGAGAGTGTCTGGAATACAGTCACCTTCAGCAGGGGTTTATTCGGCAAAGCCCCAAATCCAGAATATATTGAACAGACGCTTAAATCGCTTTCACTATGGGACAAGAAGGACAGCAAAATCATGACGCTTTCTGGCGGCATGAAACGGCGCGTCATGATTGCAAAAGCGCTGTCGCATGAACCTCAAATTCTCTTTCTGGATGAACCGACAGCTGGGGTGGATGTAGAATTGAGACGAGACATGTGGCAGCTTGTCCGTACGCTGCAACAAACAGGTGTGACCATTATTCTGACGACGCACTATATCGAAGAAGCTGAAGAAATGGCTGACCGCATCGGCATCATTACCAAGGGCGAGCTGATACTTGTCGAAGAAAAATCTGTCCTGATGCACAAGCTTGGAAAAAAACAGCTCACCCTGCAGCTGCAGCAACCTGTCCTGACACTCCCGCCCGAACTTAACGCCGAAGGCCTTGCTCTGTCAGACGATGGCAATGTATTGACCTACACCTACGATGCTCAAAGCTCGCGGGCAGGCATCGCCGAGCTGCTCAGCGAGCTGGCCGCAGCTGGCATTGCCTTTAAAGACCTGCATACCAGTCAGAGTTCACTCGAAGATATTTTTGTCAATCTGGTCGCTAACCGAGGTCAAGCAGCATGAGTATGAATTTATATGCGATCCGTGCGATTGTGCTGTTTGAACTGGCACGCACCCGCAGAACCCTGATGCAAAGTATTGTGTCACCTGTTATTTCGACTTCGCTTTACTTTATCGTGTTTGGTTCGGCAATCGGTTCTCGTATGCCGGAAATAGAAGGTGTGAGCTACGGTGCTTTCATTGTCCCTGGCCTGATCATGCTGTCTTTGCTCACCCAGAGCATTTCAAATGCCTCCTTTGGAATTTATTTTCCAAAATTTACCGGTACGATTTACGAGCTGCTCTCCGCTCCTGTTTCCTATGTTGAGATCGTCATCAGCTATGTTGGTGCGGCAGCAGCCAAATCAATTTTTCTTGGTTTCATTATTCTTGCGACTGCTGGTTTTTTTGTACCCCTGCGTATTGAGCATCCCCTCTGGATGCTGTTCTTTCTTTTTCTCACGTCAATCACATTCAGTCTGATTGGATTCATCATCGGCATCTGGGCTGATGGTTTCGAAAAGCTTCAAATTGTTCCTTTGCTCATCATCACGCCGCTCACTTTTCTGGGAGGCAGCTTTTATTCCATTTCTGTATTGCCGCCCTTTTGGCAGAATGTTGCTTTGCTCAATCCGGTGGTCTACCTGATCAGCGGTTTTCGGTGGAGCTTTTATGGCATTGCGGATGTCAGTCTCGCAACGAGCCTGGTGATGACGTCAATTTTCTTACTCGGCTCACTCGCGGTTGTTGCCTGGATATTCAAGACAGGTTATCGACTGAAATCCTGAGTACAAACGTTTCTATTTCAACTGATCTATTTATCTTGGAGTCATGATGTCAATATCAATGTATCAAGTCAGCGCCCCGCGCTTTATTAATATTCTTGGCAACTTTGCCAACATTCTGGACAAAGCCCAGGCGCACGTCGAAGCCAAAAACATTGAGGGAACATACCTCACTTCTTTTCGTCTCTTTCCCGATATGCTGCCACTGACCAAGCAAGTATTCATTGCCTGTGACTCGGCAAAAGGTGTCATGGCGCGTCTGGCCAGCGTCGAAATTCCGGTCTATCCGGACGTCGAGACGACATTTCCAGAGCTCAAGGCCCGTGTACTTAAAACAATTGCCTATATTGAATCGTTTACCCCGGCGCAGATTGATGGAACCGAAGAGCTGGCAATTGTGACCAAGCGCGGCGATAAGGAAACACATTACAAGGGTATGCAATTTTTACTCGGCCATGCCATCCCTAATTTTTATTTCCACATCACGACTGCCTATAATATTTTGCGTCACAATGGTGTTGATATTGGCAAGCGTGATTTCCTCGGTAATCCATAAAGTAATATTTTTTCAGGTCAGGTCAGCCTAAAGGGGCAGCCATGCAAGCAAATCAGAAATACGCGTTCAGTTGGCGTCTGTTGCATTGGCTGATCGCCCTGCTGGTGGCAGGGCTCATTCCCATAGGATTGTGGATGGCCTCGCGTGGCGCTGCAAACCTCTGGGATGACCTGACCAATACGCTCTATGGTGCGCATAAGGCAATCGGTTTCACGGTATTGTGGTTAATGGTACTGCGGGTGCTGGTCCGCTGGCGCAAGGGTCAGCCGCCCTATCCTGCCAGCATGCCACGTATTCTGATTGTCGCAGCCGGCATCCTGCATCTGCTGTTGTATGTGTTGTTATTCGCAACGCCATTGCTGGGCTGGGCAGCTGTCACCGCCTATCCGGCACTCATCACGCTAGGAAGCTATCACTTGCCTGCCATGCCGTTTGTGCCGCAGAGCGAGGCACTCGCCCAGCAGCTGTTTGACATTCACGGCACGCTGGCCCTTGTACTGGGCGTCCTGATACTCGGACATATTGCTGCAGGGCTCAAGCACCTGCTGATTAACCGGGACGGAATTTTTCAGCGTATGTGGTTTGGCAAATGAGACCACCCAGTCTGTTCAACGGCCTCCGGCGACATCAATGAATGAGCCGGTTGCGTAACTGGAATCCTTGCCCAACAACCAGACAATGGCCTGAGCCACCTCGTCTGCGTGACCAGGACGCTGCATGGGAATCAGCGGGGTCAAGTCTTTGGCACGCGTGGGTAAGCCACCGCTGGCATGTATATCCGTATCAATGATGCCAGGCCGCACGGCATTGACCCGCACGCCCTCTGCAGCGACTTCTTTGGACAGACCCAGGGTAAACGTATCAATCGCACCTTTACTTGCGGCATAGTCAATATACTGACCGCCGCCCCCGATTCTTGCTGCCACGCTGCTGACATTCACGATGGAGCCGCCCTGTCCACCGCGCTTGGTACTCATTCTGAGTAACGCTTCGCGCGTAGCAATGAACGTTCCAAACACATTGATGCGAAACATCCGCTCGATACGTTCCCAGCTCATCTCCTGCAAGGTTGCCGTGACGTCGACTACGCCTGCGTTATTCACCAAACCTGCGATGGGACCAAAGTGCGTGTCGACTTCTTTAAACATTCGCAGAATCTGTTCTTCATCGGCGACATCAGCCTGGACAACCATTGCTTGGCCACCAGCATCCTGAATTTTTTTTGCAACCGACTCGGCAGCCACTTTGTTTTCAGCATAATTGACCACGACTCGCCACCCTTTGCGGGCAGCAAGAACAGCTGTCGCAGCCCCGATTCCGCGACTGGCACCGGTCACAATCACAATTGGATTCATCTGAAGGTCCTTTTAAAGAGAAATGCGTATGGAATGCCTGGCCAGCCATTCAGCATTCATACTACACTTTCACATCTTACAAACGTATCCAGATGAACCCGAACGCATCCCCATCCAACCTGTGATCCGCCTCTTCCAAACACGCCCCCTTTTGACACTGGGTACGCTGGTCGGACTGCTGACGTGGTTTTGCCTGCCTTTTATCCTTCCTGCAAGCGGATGGGTCAGACTCGTGCTCAGCTGGAATACCGGATCGGCACTTTATCTCTTTCTTGCGTTAAAAATGATGTTCCAATCCCCTCCGGATCAGGCTCGGCTGCATGCCGTGCGCCAGGACGATGGGAACTATGTCATTTTGGCTCTCGTCATACTTTCAGCGATCGTATGCCTGATTTCAATCGTGATGGTGCTGGGAATTTCAAAGAACTTGCAGGGCGCGGACCGGATTCAGCATATTGTCCTGGCCACGGTGACAGTGCTGACTTCATGGTTTTTTACCCAAGTCATGTTCGCCAATCACTACGCACACGACTATTATGTCCATGAGCTCAGTGGAGAGGATCCAGGACTACTCTTTCCTGGCAATGATGATCCTGACTATGTCGACTTCCTGTATTTTTCTTGCGTGATCGGCACTTCAGGGCAGACGGCCGACGTCAATATGACCACACGGGCCATGCGCCGGCTTGGCCTGCTTCACTGTGTGCTGGCATTTTTTTTCAACACAACGTTAATCGCCCTGACGATTAACATCGCGGCGGGCTTTATTTAAATATGTCTTTCGCATCACCTGACTCATCACTCATGACTTCAAATATTGTTCAGTCGCTCGCCCCCACCGGCACATTACGTGCGGGTGTTTTTCTGGGTAATTTCCTGCTGATTACTGGTCAGGGTCCGACTGGAATCCCAGAAGGTGTCTCACCCGACCTGTGTGCTGCGCTTGCCGCACGGCTGGGTGTCCAGCTCGAGCTGGTGCCCTTCAAGAGCCAGGACGCACTGGTTGAGGCTGTGGCACAAGGCAGCTGTGACATTGGGCTGGTCGGATCTGATCCTGCACGCGCTGAAAAAATCACTTTTACACCTGCCTATGTCGAAATTGAGGCGACGTATCTCGTGCCTGCAGGGTCACCCATCACCGACATCGCTCAGGTCGATCGCCCCGGCATCCGGATCGCCGTGCCCTCAAGAAGCGCTTACGAACTCTGGCTGGTCCGCCATCTTGAGCATGCCACGCTTGTTTCACCCGAGGGCTTTGAGCAGACGATCGAGGTCTTCATCAATGACAAGATTGATGTATTGGCTGGACTGAGAGTGGGTTTGCAAACAGACATGAAAAAAATTCCTGGCTCAAGGATTCTCGACGGAAAGTTTGCAGCCATTCAACAGGCTGCTAGTACGCGAAAAACGAACCCGGTCGGGGCTGAGTTTTTGAGTGCGTTTATCGAAGAAGCCAAAGCCTCGGGCCTGGTTGCTCAACTCATTGCCAAACATCGCGTGCAGGGCCTGATGGTTGCGCCCGCCCACGTCCAGGTCTGCTAGGCCTGTTCTCACTTTCACCGTTATCACTTCAAAACTCATATGCACTCAATCCCTGCTTGCCCTGTCTGCTCAATCGAAAACACCTATCAGGATGGAGACAATTACATCTGCCCGGACTGCGGTCACGAATGGCCCATGCAGGAGGCGGCCTCCGAGCAGGCTGCGACCGATGGCATGATCCTGGACGCAAATGGCAATCCCCTTGCTGATGGCGATGCGGTCATTCTCATCAAAGACCTCAAGGTCAAGGGATCCTCGACCGTTCTTAAAAAAGGAACCAAGGTCAAGAGTATTCGTCTCGGTCATGGTAGCGATGGCCATGAAGTTGATTGCAAGATGGAAGGCGGCAGTTTTATGCTGAAAGCCATTTTTCTCAAAAAGGCATGATTTGGTGGCAGTGTCATGCAGTCTTTTGACTTGTGGCATGTTGCCTTCAAGCAGAAAATCCCGGAATATGGGATTTTCTGCGCTGCTTCAGCCTGTATGCCCTAAGTTTATTTTTCTTTAGAAACATAATGAAACATCTGATGCATTGAGCGTAATGCATTTGAAATGGCTTTGGCGTGATGATGATCCTGCGTTTCACACACAGGAGTTAACGCCATGAAACAGTTCGATAAACGTTTAGTCATTGCAGCAATTGGCATGTCCCTGGCCGCAACAGGCGCCTGGGCACAAACCTCAGCACCTTCGGCAACAGCCGGATCGGCCACACCACCCAGTGTGTCAACGCCACAGGTCACCTCTGGCCCGGGCACAGAAATGCCTCAGCCTAGTGTGGGTAAAAAAGGACCGCATGGGATGGGTCCAGGCAATCACGGCTCGGCTGACCAACATGAAATTGGTCACTTACCCCAGGCTGTGATTGATCAGCTTGCACTCTCACCCGCTCAGAAAACACAACTGGACGCTGCTCAGGCTGCCCGCAAAGAGATGCGTGCTACACGACAAGCCGCCATGGCGACCCGCCAAAAAACCATGACGGAACAGCTCTCCAAAGAGCAGATGGATCCACGTGCGATTCTGGCGACCAACAAACAGGTCCGTCATGACCTGGAAGTCAAGCAGGATGCCGTTGAGCAAAAATGGCTCACGTTCTGGGATGCCCTTTCGGCTGAACAGCGCAAGACCCTCACGACCTTCATGAAAACAAGGCAAGCGAGCCACCAGCAAAAAGGACCCGCTCCTGCTAAAGGCTAAACTGAGTTCGGACCAAGTCTGTCAGCCCGGGTGTTCGCACCCGGGCTTTTTATTTTTCAATCGGCCATTCACGCTTAAAATCACTGCATTCATGTCAGGAGAGAATTTCCCATGTCCGTAAGCAACACACTCAGCAGTCCCACCCGCCTGGGTGCCATTGATATCAAGAACCGCGTCGTCATGGCCCCCCTCACAAGAATGCGTGCCATAGAAGGCGACGTCCCCAACCCGCTGGCCAAGACCTATTACAGTCAGCGCGCCGGCGCAGGCCTGATCATTTCAGAAGCCACACAGATTTCTCCACTGGGTAAAGGCTATCCGGCCACACCCGGCATATATTCCGCCCAGCAAACACAGGCATGGAAAGAGATCGTCGATGCAGTCCATGCGAAAGGCGGCAAAATCGTGGCCCAGCTCTGGCATGTCGGACGGATCTCGCACTCTTCGCTTCACGCCGAACAAGGCCTGCCTGTTGCACCGTCTGCGATTGCACCCGCCGGCAAGACATTTGCCGCCGACTGGCAAATGCATGCCTTCGAAACGCCCAGAGCGATGACTCTGGAGGACATTGCCCAGCTCAAAAAAGATTTTGAGACGGCAGCCCAGAACGCAAAATCCGCAGGCTTTGACGGCATTGAAATCCATGCCGCAAATGGTTATCTGCTCGACCAGTTTTTACAGGATCACTCGAACCACAGAACAGATGCTTATGGTGGTTCGATCGAAAACAGAATACGTTTGCTCAGTGAAGTGCTTGAGTCCGCTGCCAAAGTATTCCCATATGATCGCATCGGTGTCAGGCTGTCACCCTATGGCACATTTAACGATATGGCAGACAGCGACCCCATTGCACTGTTTAACGCCATCATCGAAAAAATCAACCCCTGTGGCCTGGCATATCTGCACATGATTGAGCCGCGCTCGACCTCTGCAGGCGGCAATGACAAAGTCGAAGAAAATGCACCTATTACGGCCTCCATGTTCAGAAAGGCGTTCAAGGGTACATTCATCAGCGCAGGAGGCTTTGATCGTGCGCTCGGCGAACAGGCCATTGCAGAAGGAACGGCTGACGCTGTCGCCTACGGCAGACTGTACATTTCGAATCCTGATCTGGCAGAACGCCTGGCGATCAACGCACCGCTGACACCTTATAACCGCGCAACATTCTACGGCGGCGCTGAAGCTGGCTATACAGACTACCCGAGCATGTAATACTCAACATACGGTTACGGCTGGATTGACACTGGCTGATCATTACAGGTTTTAAAGAATGAGCAGTTTACAAAATCCAGTCGTTCGGACCAAAAACAATTTTGACTTGATTCGTCTGTTTGCCGCACTGCAAGTTGCAGTCTCTCATGCGGCAGACTGGATGCACGTGCCTGTAGAGTGGCTGGGACCCCTGGGATATTTTCCGGGGGTTCCTATCTTTTTCTTTATTAGCGGATATCTGATTTATCAGTCATATGCCAATATCCACACAGCAGACCGGCTTAAAGTTTTTTTTACCAACCGTGTACTACGGCTCTATCCGGCACTCTTTGTCTGCATTATTTTTGCTGTTCTGCTGACCTTTTATAGCGGATATTTTTCAACAACCGATGTCAGCGCTTCGCAATTTGTATCCTGGTTACTCACACAGTTCACGTTCCTGCAATTCTACAATCCAGATTTTTTACGAGAGTACGGCACGGGTAAACTCAATGCGAGCCTCTGGACCATCTCCGTCGAGCTTCAGTTTTATGTATTGACGCCACTCGTCTTTTTGCTGCTGAACAGATACAAAAAAACCGCCTGTGTACTCTTTGCCGCGTGCATTGCGCTCAACACTGCAAACTCGCTGTTGAATCCAAGATTCACCACGCTCGAAAAACTCTTTAATGTTTCTTTTGTGCCATGGATTGCGATGTTTGCCATCGGTGCATATCTCTCGACCAATCGGGCACTTCAGCAAAAACTGCTCAGGATCAACATTCTGATCCCGCTTGGCCTGTACCTCTTAAGTTATTACTTTGCGGGGCGCTGGGCACTGGGTACAAACAACTCAATCAATTGCCTCTCGTTCATTCTGTTAGCCTGGCTCATATTCAAAGCTGCCATGACAGCACCAGGTCTGTCCGAAACCTTGCTCCATAGAAATGATTTTTCCTATGGTATCTATATTTATCACATGCCAATTGTGAACTATATGATTTACAAGGGGATGACAGGGACCTATGCATCCCTGGGTGCGGCACTCATCCTCACCACTGGGATGGCCGCCCTGTCCTGGCTGTTCATTGAAAAACCTGCTTTGCGTTTGAAAAAAATTACGCTCAGGCGTCTGACCTGAGACAAGCCGTCAGGGAATCAGCGTCAGGAACAGATAAGAAAAGAAAATCACCAGATGCACCACACCCTGAAGCATGGTTGTCCGGCCCGTTGCAAGCGTCAGGATCCCCACTATCATGGTGAGAAACAACAGGACAAGACCAACCGGATTGACACCCAGGCTCAGCGGAATGCTGAACCAGACCGAGACCAGAGCAACAACAGGAATCGTCAGGCCAATACTCGCCAGGGCCGACCCCAGCGCAAGATTCAAACTTGTCTGTAAACGATTGGATAATGCTGATCTCAACGCAGCAATACTCTCAGGCAACAGCACCAGCGCTGCAATGGCAATGCCGACGACTGCCTTAGGTGCCCCGACACTCTGCAGAGCACGTTCAATCGACGGACTGAGTGCCTTGGCCAGGCCCACAACCAGTACAAGTGAGACCGCCAGCAGGGATCCGCTGACCCATGCTTTGGCAGCGTCAGGTGGCGCGGCATGCGCATTCGAATCATTTTTTTGAATCTCCTGCACAGGTAAAAAATAATCACGATGCCGCACGGTCTGAATAAAGACGAACGTGCCATATAAAACCAGTGAGATGCAGCCAATAAAGATCAGCTGACCACTGGTGTAGGTTGGCCCGTCAGAGCTCGTTGTAAAAACCGGCAAGACCAGTGTGAACGTTGCCAGTGCGATCAGCACAGACAATGCAGGGTTGGTGCCCTCCAGCCTGAACGAGAGCTCCCTGTGCTTGAGGCCACCTAAAAAAATACTCAGACCAATGACGCCGTTCACCACAATCATGATGGCGGCAAACACTGCGTCCCTGGCGATCAATTCAGAACCCACTCCACCCGAGAGCATCATCGAGACAATCAGTGCCACCTCGATCACCGTCACACAGACGGCAAGAATCAGTGTCCCAAAGGGCTCACCCACTTTATGGGCAATGACCTCGGCATGATGAACCGCCATAAACACCGAGCCGATAAGCAGCACGCTCATCAGCACGATCACCCAGGCCTGACTTAAGAATATATTCATCAATCGCTGCTTATTTAAAAAGGGTTATGCGCAAGAATAGCAACATTGCGCGCACTGACTGCTATATTCTAGTCAGTTCAGTCTGATGGATGCTGTCATGTCATATATTTCGAAAACGCTTGTGCTGCTGATGGCAACGCTTGCACTTGCCGCCTGCAGTAGCAAAGAGCCAAACAAGGCAGACAAGCCTCTGCCCGCGAGGACAGTGGAGAGCACCTTCAAAGCCATGACGCTGGTGGCGTCCAAAAACAGCCTGATGGGCGCATGCTCGGCCAATCATCTGCAAATCCAGTCTACCCAGATGGAAGTGCTTTGCCTGCAGAACGATATCAGAGGTTCCAGGCAACGCGATGTCGAACGAGTCGTCGATGACGAGTATGCGACCAAAATACAGATTGTGATGCAATTCAAATTACAGGAAAAAGATGGCAACATCAGTGTCGTTGCCAATACCTATGCCCAATACCTCGCACCGGTCAGTGTGATGTCTGGACTGCAGCCACGCACAAAAAACTTGCTCGATGATATTTCATTTGAGGCGATGAAAGCACTCTTGATACAGGCAGGGGCAAGCGACTAAATCCATCCACAGATGCAGGGGGATCGACTCAGTCTCTGGGCAGATTGACTGCCGTCGGCAGCAGCGACAATATCTGCTCACCAACGACATGTTCAGCCAGATATTGCGCACCATGCCGGGTGAGATGACCGTAATCATGCACGAGCAGATCCTCGGGGTATACCTGACCGACCTTGGTCAGGCATCCTTGCTCATTGCAGAGCGCCTCGCGTAAAGACACATAATGCACCCTCTGCGATGTGCGCGCGGCGAGCATCGCCTGATCCATCTTGAGGGAATCCGGGCTCACACCAGTCCAGGTGCGTTGCGGCACGGGCTGCCCTTTACGTAAAAAATTCAGATTCAGGTTGTGAGGCAAAGAGTCAATCCAGGTCGGCATCTGACCAAGAATCATCACCTGCCTGATACCCAGGTTTTTTAGCTGTTCCGCCTCTGCCCACAGATAATCCGGGTAGGCTGCCGATTCACCATAATTTTCATCTTCGGCCCATAGCATATGGTGTGCAAAAATCACTATGAGATCTGGTTCCAGTGCATGGATCTCCTTTTTAAGCCACGCGTTGTAGCCATCGCAAGCAGGTCTTTTATCCACGAGCGAAAGCGGCGTGCAATACATCGCTGGCAAAGAAACAAGATTCACCTGATGGGCATCCAGATATGTATCAAGCCCTTGATACAGACCAAAGGCATGCGAATCCCCCAGCAAAAACACAACGGGCTTGCCGGGATGCCTGATCACCAGACAGGCGTCAAAGGCCCTGACATCCAGGGCTTGGCCCGCGCTGGCGTCAAAGGCACATCCTGTTGCTGGCTGCTGATAGGAGGCATTGATCAGTTCATGGTCCCACTTTCGTTCGATCACCCCGGTTGAAAACAACAATCCGGCAGCTGTGATGCTAACTGTGGCGATCATGCCGCCGATCAGGAACCTGACCGCGCTGTAGCGCGTCACCGCAATGGCTCTGAATGGCAATTCAATCAGGCGATAGCTGGCATAGGCGAGCAGGACGCTCAGGGCAAGGGCCAGGAGCTTTGCAACGCCCGAGGTCAGGTCTGACAGGTGCATGACCACCAGGACCGGCCAGTGCCAGAGATAAATTCCGTAACTGATTTGTCCGATAAAGACGAGCGGTCGGTTTGCAAGGATCTGCGTCTTGCGTGCACTACCAGGTTGGCGATACAAAATCAGACACGTTCCCAGGACAGGCATCAGGGCCCAGTATCCCGGATAGGCGGATTGCTTGTCGACCAGCAGAACCACCATCAGGATCATGAACAAACCGATCTGAAAAGCATGATTTGCGATCCAATGGCCCGCGCGTCGCCCGATAAACCGCGACAAAAGATCCTGATGATGCAAGGTGCAATAGGCAAGAATCCCGCCAGTGGCAAGCTCCCAAAACCGCGTGACCGGCATATAAAACGCAGTATTGTGATCCTGAGTCGTCGCAATCACATTCAGGACAAACGACAGCAAGGTCAGCCCGATCAGTATTGGCAGTCTGGCCCTGTTGAATTTGTTTAGCAGAATCAGTGCAAT
>CANCOC010000021.1 GCA_947379755.1 Alcaligenaceae bacterium
ATGTCCTCCACAGCAACCAGGTCGTTTGCCTTCAGTGTATTGCCGGTCGAGACCAGATCGACGATTGCATCGGCCAGACCTACCAAGGGCGCCAGCTCCATCGAGCCATAGAGCTTGATCAGGTCGACATAAACGCCTTTGGCTGCAAAGTGTTCACGTGCTGCTTCAGTGTATTTGGTGGCAACCCGCAGCCGCGCGCCCTGGCGCACGGCCGAGGCGTAGTCAAAGCCGTTCTTGACGGCAACGGCCAGGCGGCACTTGGCGATATTCAGGTCGATCGGCTGATACAGGCCGCCGGGATGATGCGCGGCATGCTCAATCAGCACATCTTTGCCTGCGATTCCGAGGTCTGCGGCACCATATTCGACATAGGTCGGCACATCCGAGGCACGCACAATAATCAGGCGTAAATTCGGGTCACTGGTTTCGATGATGAGTTTGCGGGATTGTTCGGGATTTTCGGCGACCTGGATCCCTGCGGCTTCGAGAAGCGGCAGAGTCTCTTCAAAAATGCGCCCTTTTGACAGGGCCATGGTCAACGGGCGCGTGCGCACGTCTGTGCTCATGAGAATTCCTTCAGCTTGTCGTGCGTTCAATGTTGGCGCCCAGAAGTCGCAATTTGTGTTCCATGCGTTCGTAGCCGCGATCCAGATGATAAATCCGTTCCACGAATGTTTCACCTTCAGCTGCGAGTCCGGCAATGACCAGACTGGCCGAAGCGCGCAGATCGGTTGCCATGACGGTTGCACCCGAGAGTGTCTTGACTCCACGCACGACTGCAGTATGGCCATCTATATCAATATGGGCACCAAGGCGGATCAGTTCCTGCACATGCATATAACGGTTTTCGAAAATCGTCTCTACGATCACAGAGGTGCCCTCAGCGATCGTGTTGAGCGCCATGAGTTGCGCCTGCATATCGGTCGCAAAGCCTGGGTACTCGTGTGTCCGCATATCAACGGCTTTTGGCCGGCCAGACATGCTGGCCTGAATCCAGTCAGATCCGCAGGTGATCTGTAAGCCCGCCTCTTGCAGCTTGGCAAGCGTCGCTCCCATGGTTTCTGGGGCTGCATTGCGCAACATGATTTCACCACCCGCAGCACCCACAGCGCATAAAAAACTGCCTGCTTCGATACGGTCCGGAATCACGCGATGTTGCGCACCGTGTAAGCGGTCAACGCCCTCGATCACAATGCGATCGGTACCGTGACCTTTAATGTTGGCGCCCATCTTGATCAGGAGTTCTGCCAGATCAATCACTTCAGGTTCACGCGCAGCATTTTCCAGAATGGTCTGACCTTCGGCCAGAACTGCTGCCATCATCAGGTTTTCAGTGCCGGTGACGGTCACCATATCCGTGCGCACGACAGCACCTTTCAGACGTTTGGCGCGCGCCACCACAAAGCCGTGCTCGATCTTGATGTCGGCACCCAGTGCTGCCAGCCCCTGTATGTGCTGGTCAACAGGTCGCTGGCCAATTGCACAGCCACCAGGCAGGCTGACACGCGCCTCACCAAAGCGGGCCAGCAGGGGCCCGAGCACCAGGATGGAGGCACGCATCGTTTTGACGAGCTCGTAGGGAGCCTCAAGCGTTGAGACCTCGTCTGCGGTAATGCTGACGCTGTCGTCTGAGTGACGTGTAGTCTTGACGCCCAGCTGGCCGAGCAGCTTGAGTGTGGTTGAAATGTCATTGAGTTTGGGGACGTTTGTCAGCGTCACCGTGTCGGCTGTTAACAGGCCGGCACACAAAATCGGCAACGCAGCATTCTTTGCACCCGAAATACTGACTTCACCATGTAAG
This sequence comes from Alcaligenaceae bacterium, assembly GCA_947379755.1. Taxonomy (GTDB): domain Bacteria; phylum Pseudomonadota; class Gammaproteobacteria; order Burkholderiales; family Burkholderiaceae_B; genus Zwartia. The sequence continues at coordinate 1,802 of CANCOC010000021.1, forward strand.
GGCGTGCCGCCTATGATGCGCAACTTATCCATTAACTGTTGGCCTTGAATTCTTCGGGTGTCAGGGTGCGCATCGACAAGGCGTGGATTTCTTGCTTCATCCGTTCGCCCAGTACGCTGTAGACCAGCTGGTGACGGGCGATTGGACGCTTGCCTGCAAAGGCAGCGCTTACGATCACGGCTTCGAAGTGCGAGCCATCGCCGGTGACTTCAAGATGTTCGCAAGGCAGACCGGCTGCAATATATGTGCGGATGTCTTCTGGTGTGGGCAACATGATGCGTTGATGTCCTTGTTAGGTATAAAAGTAGGCTGGCGTGTGCGTGGTTAAGTTATGTTCTGAGCTTGTAACCGCTCTTGAGCAGCCTGAGAGCAAACAGCGTCAGCACCATAAACACTCCGGCAACAACAGCAAGACTCTGCCAGGGTGATACGTCTGCAACGCCAAAAAAACCGTAACGAAAACCGTCAATCGTATAAAAAAGAGGATTCCAGTGCGTGACGTGCTGCCAGAACGCTGGTAGCGAATGTACGGAATAAAACACGCCAGACAGAAATGTAGCAGGCATGATTAAAAAATTCTGAAATGCCGCGAGTTGATCGAACTTTTCGGATGTCAAGCCGGCAATCAGGCCCATGATGGCCATGATGCCGCACGACAGCACAGCAAAGATCAGTGCCCAGAGTGGCTCTTTGACTGGCAGGGCGATGAAGTACAGCGAAACGAGCCATACGCAGCAGCCCACAGCCATGCCACGGATGATTGCAGCCAGAACGTACGCGCTGAATATTTCGCGATGAGTCATGGGTGGCAGCAACATGAAAACAAGGTTGCCTGTCACCCGGCTTTGAATCATGGAGGAAGAGGGGTTCGCAAAGGCGTTTTGCAGCATGCTCATCATCATCAGGCCTGGAATCAGGAAGGCCGTGTAGGGCACGGTTCCATAAATCTGGATGCGGTCTTGCAGAACCTGGGCAAAGATCACAAGATAGAGCAGTGCAGTGATGACAGGTGCCGCAATGGTCTGGAAACTGACTTTCCAGAATCGCAAGAGTTCTTTGCCAAGCAGTGTTGGAAAGCCAGAACCGGCACCGGGGCGCGCTTTTAAAATAGGGGCAGTCATGCGCGTGACTCCAGCAAATCGGGATCGTCGCTATTCATGATCTGCATGAAGGCTGCCTCAAGGTTGCCCCCGCCTACACGCGCGAGCAGAGCCTGCGTAGTGTCGAGTGCGACGATCCGGCCGCGTTTGAGCATCGCAATACGGCCGCAGAGGGTTTCGGCCTCTTCGAGGTAGTGTGTGGTCAGCAGGATAGTGTGGCCTTCTTTGTTCAGGCGTGAAATAAACTCCCACAGACTGCGACGCAGATCGACATCGACACCCGCAGTCGGTTCGTCCAGCACGATCACTGGGGGGCGGTGCACGAGTGCCTGGGCGACCAGCACACGTCTTTTCATGCCACCCGACAGTGCTCGCATATTTGTGTCTGCTTTATCCGACAGCCCGAGATTGGCAAGGATTTCATCAATCCAGTCATCGTTGCGGCGAAAGCCAAAATAGCCCGACTGGATACGCAGCGTTTCGCGCACCGTAAAAAAGGGATCGTATACAAGTTCCTGCGGCACCACGCCCAGTGAGCGCCTTGCCTGCTGATAATCACTGACCACATCAAAACCGCAGACGCTTGCGCGACCTTGTGTGGCGCGAGACAAGCCGGCCAGTACTGAGATGAGGGAGGTTTTACCGGCGCCATTCGGTCCGAGCAGTGCAAAAAACTCGCCATGTGCAACAGTCAGAGAAACATCTTCGAGCGCCTGAAAACCTTTTTGACTCGATGGTTGAAAGAGCGACTTCCACCCGCTGTTGCGGGGTGGATAAATCTTGGAAACATGTTCAAAGCAAACGGCTGTCATGAAAGAAGTGATGCCTTGCGCAAAAGGGTGCGAATGGCTGCGCGCAGGCGCAGGCGATTATTGTTTTAGATTTCGCTCGTTAAGTGCGGCGATCAGACCATCAATGCCATTCTGACTGATTTGTTGTGAAAACTGATTGCGGTAGTTTTCGATCAGCCAGATGTTTTCTACATTGATGTCGTATATTTTCCAGCCCTGGGGGGTCTTTTCAAGCCGGTAGTCCAGTTGGATAGGCTGGCTATTTGCATTCTGTATGACCTGGGCGCGCACGACGACATCAGTTGCGTTGGCCTCACCACGAAACGGCATGGTTTTTAGCATGGTGTTTTCATCGATTTTTGTCATCGCGCCGCTATATGTGCGACCGAGGGTCGCACGAAATGCCTTGACCAGTGCCGCTTGCTGTTCAGGCGTTGCCTGTTTCCAGTATCGACCAGCAGCCAGTCGGGTTGTTTTTTCAAAATTGATATAAGGCAGCAGGACTTCGTCAACGATCTGGTTGACGCGCGCAGTATTGCCTGCGCGCACGGCACTGTCTTTTTTAAGCGCCTCGATAGACATGTCCGCTACCTGCTGGACAAATACGTTTGGCGCGCCGTTCGGATCTGGTTTGATTTGAGCTGAGGCGATTCCGCATGCCAGGCCACTCATCAACAAAAAGATCACCAGGGTTTTAGCGTATTGATGCAAAGTCATCATGTTATGCAGACCTTTCTATTGATTGGGTTTGATGCCAAGCGCCTTGTCATCGGCAGGAACATCTTCAAAATTTTCATAATCGGGGAGCTTTTCAGCCTCGGCATTTGCACCGCGCACCTGCGCTTTACGCCGCTGCATGTATGCATCGCGAACAAAACTATAGGGATCCAGCGCGGTTCGATCGACGGTTTCGGTCACCGTGAGGAGAGCCTCGCGGCGCTCCACCACTTCGAAGCCGTAAATGGAATTACGTAAATCAACGTTGTGAACCATCTGACCATAACCGTACTGGTTGAAATAGAGATCAGGTACCTTGCCTGTGCCATCCCGGAGCGTCGTAGGCCCGAGCAGAGGCAGCACCATGTAAGGACCGGAGGTGACGCCCCAGACCCCAAGTGTTACACCGAAGTCGTTTGGTATCCGCTTGGCACCATTCATGCTGGCCAGATCAAAACAGCCGCCAATCCCCATCGTGGAGTTCAGCAAAAAGCGACCCATCGTATTCAGTGCATCTTCGTGCCGGCCCTGGAGCGAGCTGTTAATAAACGACCAGACCTCTCCCAGGTTGAGGAAAATATTGTTGATACAGCTACGTACCGGCTGAGGAGTGACAAAGGCATAGGCCTGTGCCACGGGCGTGAGGACGGCCTTGTCGATTGCATCGTTAAAGCCATATACCGCACGGTTAGATGACTCCCAGGGGTCAGCAGGGTTGGCTGGGCCAAGTGTCTGGGTGGCGCAGCCGGCAAGTGTCAGCAGCGCGACGGCACAAGACAGGACTCTAAGTGAACGAACATGCATGATGTCAGTGACCTATGGTTTTGGAGTAGGTGTTGTGACAGGAGCTTCAGCGTTTGCATTGCTCACCTCGGCGGTGTCCGCAGGCACGGCATTCTGAGTGGGTGCTGGCGTGATTGCAGGTTGTGGGGGTGTTGACTTGACCTCGGGTGTGCCGGAGCTTGACGTTGCTGGCGTATCCGCTGCAGGAGTACCTTGCTTTTCGGCAGTGCTATACAAAAATTTACTGATCAGACTTTCAAGGACGATCGCACTTTGCGTCATGCGGATCTCATTGCCATTGGCCAGATTGACATCTTCGCCCCCTGGTTCAATTCCAATATACTGCTCGCCCAGCAAACCAGAGGTCAGGATTTTGGCTGAAGAGTCGGTGGGGAATTCAAAGCCCTTTTCCATTTGTAGCGTGACCACTGCCTGAAAGGTTTTGCCATCGAATGCAATGCCAGAAACGCGCCCGACCACCACACCTGCACTCTTGACAGGGGCGCGAACTTTGAGCCCGCCAATATTGTCAAACTTGGCTGTAAGGCTGTAGGTCGAACTAAACGAAAACGTGCTCAGATTGCCTGCGCGCAGTGCAAGAAAGGCCAGTGCGATTGCGCCGATCAGTACAAACAGGCCTACCAGCCAATCATTTCTTTCATTGGACATTTAGTCGCTCCAGAATCAGTTGCTGAACATCAGCGCGGTCAGCAGAAAATCAAGTCCCAGCACCGCTAGCGAGCCCGTCACCACCGTCCGGGTCGTCGCATGCGCCACGCCCTCGGGTGTTGGACGCGCTTGCCAGCCCTCGTACAGGGCGATCAATGTGACTGCCACACCAAATACAAAACTTTTAATCACGCCATTGGCGACATCTTTCCAGACGTCGACGCCGCTTTGCATCTGTGACCAGAATGCGCCGGTATCAATGCCGATGAGCAGGACACCAACCATCCAGCCGCCCAGAATGCCCACCATCGAAAATACGGCCGCCAGTATCGGCATTGCAATTACACCACCCCAAAACCGAGGTACGAGTACGCGCCGAATCGGGTCAACCGCCATGACTTCCATGGCTGAGAGTTGTTCGCCAGCCTTCATCAATCCAATTTCAGCAGTCAGGGAGGTACCGGCGCGACCTGCGAATAGCAGTGCCGTCACGACCGGTCCGAGCTCGCGTGTGAGAGAGAGCGCAACCAGCAGGCCCAGTGCTTCTTCGGAACCGTAACGGTTCAGGGTGTAATAGCCTTGCAGCCCGAGCACAAAGCCGACGAACAGGCCCGAGACTGCAATGATCAATAAAGAGTAATTGCCAATAAAGTGCACTTGTTGCGCAACCAGACCGGGGCGCTTGAGCACAATTGCGCTGCGACGCAACAGCGTGAAAAAGAATCTTGTAAAAAAACCAAGTCCGGTGAGGTTCAGGCGCACGGAGCGTCCGATGGCCTGGATACGGCCGCTGGGCTCGCTCATATGCGCTCCCGTTGTAAGGTCAGCCATGCCTGAAAGGCTGGTGTGGCCGGGTAATCAAAGGGTACAGGGCCATCGGCCTGGCCCTGGAGAAACTGCTGTACGTACGGATCTGTCGAGGTGCCGAGCGTAGCAGGAGAGCCGTGCGCTTTGAGCTCGCCCTGGCCGACCAGATACACCTGATCGGCAATGGCGAATGATTCGGCGACATCGTGAGTGATTACGACGGATGCGCAGCCCAGACGATCTGAAAGGCTACGAATCAGACGGGCGGTGATGCCCAGTGAAATCGGGTCGAGTCCGGCGAAGGGCTCATCAAAAAAAACCAGCTCAGGCTCCATCACGACAGCGCGCGCCAGAGCCACACGTCGCGCCATTCCACCCGATATCTGAGAAACAGCAAGGTGTGCAGCTGCACGCAGGCCGACTGCATTGAGCTTGTCGAGCACCCGTTCCAGGAGTTTGGCGGGAGTCAGCTGCAAATGCTCACGAAGCGGGAAGGCAACATTTTCGAATACGGTCAGATCTGTAAACAGTGCCCCTTGCTGAAACAGTACGCCCATGCGCTTGCGTAAAGACTGGAGGTCGTACGTGCTGGTGTGAGCCATGTCGTGACCGAACACTTCAACCAGACCTGATGCCGCTGAAAGTTGTCCCGTCGCGGCACGCAAAAGCGTTGTTTTGCCCGACCCTGAACCACCCATAATGGCCACGACCTGACCCGGCAATACTTCAAGGGAAATATTGCGCAAGACGGTGAATTTGCCATAAGTAAGCGTCACGTCGTCAAGACGGAGTACGGCATCGCTGGGGTGTAAAGGAGGCGCTAACATGGGGAACCAAGTAGTCAAATCAATAGCTAAGGGGCATAAACGACCAATGGCCGTCTATCCGGCCATTGTATCTCTATCGCTTGCTGACACCTGGCAATCCCGCGTTGCCAACAATGTACTGAAACAACTATTCGGGCTGAATGCCCGCGGACTTGATCACTTTTGACCATTTTGCGCGCTCAGCGAGAATAAACTCGCCAAATGCTTCTGGTGACCCGCCTATGGGCTGACTGCCCGTGTCAGCAATGGCCTTGAGTACATCAGGGTCTTGCAGAATTTCGTTGAGCACCTTGTTCAGCCTGGCAACAATGGGAGCTGGTGTACCTGCTGGTGCGATGATGCCCTGCCAGTTGTAGGATTCAAAGTCAGCAACGCCCGATTCAGCCATCGTCGGAACGTCAGGCAAAATGGCGAGCCGCGTGGTGGATGTGACTGCCAGAGGGCGAATTTTGTTGGCCTGGATGGAGGGCAGGGCTGAATACCCCATCTCGAACATCATGTTCAGATGGCCGGCCATCAGATCTGTCGCAGCGGGTGATCCGCCTTTATATGGGACATGGACAATATCGATGCCGGCGATTTCCCTGAACATTTCGCCAGACAGATGGTGGGCTCCGCCCACTCCCGAGGAGCCAAAGGTCAGCGTACCCGGATCTTTTTTTGCCAGAGCAATCAGTTCACCCAGGGTTTTGACGGGCATGCTCATCGCTACGCTCAGGACAAGCGGGCTTTTTTCGATCAAAATGACCGGCGCGATATCCTTCGCCGGGTCATAGGGCAACTTTTTCATTAACCACTGGTTGACAGCCAGTGGCGCCATATTGCCAGAGCCAATGGTGTATCCGTCTGGGGCGGCTTTGGCAATGGCAGCAGTGCCAATGACGCCGCCAGCGCCACCTTTATTTTCGACAATGACTGGTTGACCCAGCTTGTCAGTCAGCTTGCGTGCAAGCAGACGCATTCGTGTATCGGCCGAACCACCCGCAGCATAGGTAGCAATTAGCGTAATGCTTTTGGTCGGCCACTGTACGGCGGTCTGTGCGTGTGCCTGTGTCAGGGGGAATGCCGCACACGTTGCAATCAGGCTGGCTTTAAACAGTTGATGCAGATATTTCATGCGGCATTCTCCTTGAGTCTTGCAATTAACGTGGCAATACGGTCGAACCCATCAGGAACTCATCGACAGAGCGTGCACATTGACGACCCTCACGAATTGCCCAGACCACCAGCGACTGTCCGCGGCGCATATCGCCAGCAGCAAAGACTTTGCTGACGTTGCTGCGATAGTCCTCAGTATTTGCGCGTACGTTACCACGGGCATCCTGCTCGACACCAAAAGCCTTGAGCACGTTGTTGACCGGGGCGACAAAACCCATCGCCAGCAGAACCAGATCTGCCTTGATATCAAACTCAGATCCTTTGATTTCCTGCATTTTCATCTGGCCGGTTGATTCATCTTTGATCCACTCGACTTTGGCGGCTACAAGCTTTTCAACTTTACCGTTCTTTCCCTCGATCGATTTGGTCGTAATGGCCCAGTCGCGATCTGCGCCTTCTTCATGCGATGAAGAGGTGCGCAGCTTGGCGGGCCAGTAGGGCCAGGTCATCGCTTTGTTTTCGCTTTCGGGCGGGCGTGGCATTAGTTCGATCTGAGTCACTGCAACGGCTCCGTGGCGGTTGCTTGTGCCAACGCAGTCTGATCCAGTATCGCCGCCACCAATGACTACAACATGTTTGCCTTTGGCAAGGACTTGCGAGGCGAGCTTGTCACCTGCGACCACTTTATTCTGGGGGCGCAGGAAATCCATGGCGTACATCACGCCATCGAGCTCACGGCCTTTGACAGGCAAGTCGCGTGGTGTTTCGCAGCCGCCGGTCAGGATGATTGCGTCAAATTCTTTTTGCAAGACTTCGGGTGTCTTGACCGTCAGACCTGCTGCCCACTCGTCAGTTGCCGCACCAATATAGTGGGAGACTTTGAACGTCACACCTTCGGCTTGCATCTGTTCGATCCGCTGATCAATCAGTTTCTTTTCGAGCTTAAAGTCGGGGATGCCATATCGGAGCAGCCCGCCTGCACGATCATTTTTTTCGAAGACTGTTACGTCATGACCGGCGCGGCCAAGTTGCTGCGCGCATGCCAGACCGGCAGGGCCTGAGCCGACCACCGCAACTTTCTTGCCGGTCTTGACTGCAGCAGGTTGTGCGGTGACCCAGCCTTCTGACCAGCCTTTGTCAATGATCGCGTGCTCGATGGATTTGATGCCAACGGCATCGTCATTGATGTTAAGCGTACAGGCTGACTCGCAGGGTGCCGGACAAATACGGCCGGTAAACTCTGGAAAGTTGTTGGTCGAGTGCAGGACATCGAGTGCACCACGCCAGTTCTGGCGATAAACCAGATCATTCCAGTCTGGAATTACGTTATTGACGGGACATCCGGTATTGCAAAACGGGATGCCGCAGTCCATGCAGCGGGCAGCCTGTTTGCCAGCCTGCTCGTCAGTCAGGTGCAGGACGAACTCATGCCAGTGCTTCAGACGGCTCTTGGGAGCTTCGGCGCCTTCCTGCAGACGCTCGAGCTCGAGAAAACCAGTAATTTTTCCCATGATGATTCCTTATGCAGCCTTAGGCTGTGGGTTGGCGGCGCGCCACATTTCACCGAGCGCGCGCTTATAGTCGACAGGCATGACTTTGACAAACTTGCCGCGCGCGGTTTCCCAGTCGCTGACCATGTCTCGGGCACAGAAGCTGCCAGTAAATCGGAAGTGATTCTCAACCAGGCGGCGCAGGATCGCTTCGTCGGTTTCGCGGTCACCGCCGCGTACCATACTGTGCCAGATGTCTATGCCTTGTTCTTTTGTTTGTGCTCCACTCGAGAGCACAGGTTCAATGGCGACCATTGTCATGTTGCAGCGTTCGCTGAACGTGTGTTCCGGATCCCAGACATACGCCACGCCACCAGACATGCCGGCAGCAAAGTTGCGACCCGTCTGACCCAGCACAACAACCGTGCCTCCGGTCATGTATTCGCAACCATGATCTCCGGTGCCTTCAACAACAGTTGCAGCCCCAGAGTTACGCACTGCAAAACGCTCGCCGGCTACGCCATTGAAATAGGCCTCGCCAGCCGTCGCGCCATACAGGACGGTATTGCCAACAATGATATGTTCCGGACCGAAGCCGCGGAAATCGTTTGGTGAACGAACGATAATGCGCCCGCCCGACAAACCTTTGCCGACGTAGTCGTTGCCCTCGCCGACCAGGTCGAGCGTGATGCCGTGAACCAGGAAGGCGCCAAAACTCTGGCCTGCCGTTCCATTGCACTGGATATGGATGGTGTCATCGGGCAAGCCCTGGTCGCCATACTTTGAAGCCACGCGACCAGAGAGCATGGCACCGATCGTGCGATTGCGGTTGCGTACGGGTGTGATGAAAGATACTTTTTCACCACGTTCAATCGCAGGCAAACTCCGCTCAATCAGCTGGTGATCGAGTGCGGCTTCCAGTCCGTGATCCTGCGTTTCGATCTGACGGCGCGAACCTTCAATCGCTGGCTGATAGAACACGCGGCTAAAGTCCAGGCCTTCTGCTTTCCAGTGCTCAATGCCTGCACGGGTGTCAACCAGATCAACACGGCCGACCAGTTCATCAAAGGTACGAATCCCAAGCTGAGCCATGATCTCTCGCACTTCTTCTGCAACGAAGAAGAAGTAGTTCACCACGTGCTCAGGTTTGCCCTGGAACTTCTGGCGCAATACAGGGTCTTGTGTCGCCACCCCAACCGGACATGTGTTGAGGTGACATTTACGCATCATGATGCAGCCCTCAACGACCAGCGGAGCCGTTGCGAAACCGAACTCATCTGCACCGAGCAGCGCACCAATCACAACGTCCCGACCAGTTTTCATCTGGCCATCGGCCTGAACCCGAATACGGCTGCGCAGCTGGTTCAGTACCAACGTCTGCTGGGTTTCGGCCAGACCGAGTTCCCATGGCGTACCTGCATGTTTGATCGATGAGATGGGCGAGGCACCGGTGCCGCCATCATGACCTGAAATCGTGACGTGATCAGCTTTTGCTTTTGCAACGCCTGCTGCGACGGTACCGACGCCCAGTTCAGACACAAGCTTGACAGAGATCGAGGCGCGATCGTTGACGTTTTTCAGGTCATGAATGAGCTGGGCCAAGTCTTCAATCGAATAAATATCGTGATGGGGCGGCGGTGAAATCAAGCCTACTCCAGGCACTGAGCAACGCAGCTTGGCGATGTAGTCGGATACCTTATGTCCTGGTAACTGACCACCTTCGCCTGGCTTTGCACCCTGCGCCATCTTGATCTGGATCTGATCTGCGCTCGACAGGTATTCTGCACTGACACCAAACCGGCCAGAGGCGACCTGTTTGATTTTTGAACGCATCGAATCACCTGCCTGCAGGGGGATGTCTGCAACGATGACACCGGCGCCTAGCTCAGAGGCCAGTGTTGCGCCTTTGAGGATGCCGCTTTTGCCTGTTCGCAGCTCATTGCGATAACGCAGATTATCTTCGCCACCTTCGCCAGTATTTGATTTGCCGCCAATCCGGTTCATCGCAACGGCCAGCACAGAGTGTGCTTCGGTTGAGATCGAACCCAGCGACATCGCCCCCGTTGCAAAACGTTTGACGATATCTTTTGCTGGCTCAACTTCATCCAGCGCAATCGCACGTGCCGGATCCAGTTTGAATTCAAACAGGCCGCGCAGCGTCAGGTGACGCTTGCTTTGATCATTGATGAGCTGCGCATACTCTTTGTACGTCCGGTAGTTATTGGCACGCGTTGCATGTTGCAGTTTGGCAATGGAGTCTGGTGTCCACATGTGGTCTTCGCCACGCACGCGATACGCGTATTCGCCGCCTGTTTCCAGTGCATTGGCCAGAACGGGATCACTACTGAAGGCGGCACGGTGGGCGCGCAGGGCTTCTTCTGCGACTTCAAAAATGCCGATCCCTTCGATGGTGCTGGAGGTGCCCGAGAAGTACTTATTGACGAGCGCGGAGCGTAAGCCGACTGCTTCAAAAATCTGTGCGCCGCAGTAGGACATGTACGTTGAAATGCCCATTTTGGACATGACTTTATTCAGGCCTTTACCAATGGCCTTGATGTAGTTTTTGACTGCTTTGTCGGGATGATCCGACATGGCTTCCAGGCTTTCAATTGCGAGGAATGGGTGGATCGCTTCGGCGCCGTAGCCACCAAGTAGCGCAAAGTGATGGACTTCACGCGCGGAGCCTGTTTCAACCACTAGCCCGGTATTGGTGCGAAGACCTTCGCGAATCAGGTGTTGGTGGACAGCAGAAGTGGCGAGCAGCGCAGGAATGGCAACACGTTCACTATCTACATTGCGGTCGGTGAGAATCAGGACATTAAAGCCACTGTGGACCGCATCAACAGCTTTGGCACAGAGCGCCGCCAGACGTGCCTCGATGCCATCGGGGCCCCAGGCAGCCGGGTATGTGATGTCGAGTGCAAAGCTGCGGAATTTGTCGCCCGTCACCTGTGCAATGCCACGGATGCGATCCATCTCTTCGGAGTCCAGCACTGGCTGAGTGATTTCCAGGCGCAGTGGCGGATTGACGTTGTTGATATCAAGCAGGTTGGGCTTGGGACCGACGAACGAAACCAGTGACATGACCATCTGTTCGCGAATTGGATCAATCGGTGGATTGGTGACCTGTGCGAACAATTGACGAAAATAATTGTAGAAAGGCTTTGACTTATCAGACAGAATCGCCAGCGGAGCATCGTTGCCCATGGAGCCGATTGCTTCTTCGCCGCTGTTTGCCATGACTTCGAGGACAAATTTGTAATCCTCTTGCGTCCAGCCGAAAGCTTGTTGCCGATCAAGTAACGTGGAGACTGGCTTTGGCAGGGCAGCGTCCAGGGGCAGTGGCAGTGAGTCCAGCTTGACGCGCAGGCGGTCAATCCACTGGCGGTAGGGGCGCGAGTTTGCCAGCTGCGATTTGATTTCAGCGTCATCAATGATGCGCCCTTGCTCCAGGTCAATCAGGAACATTTTGCCGGGTTGCAGACGCCATTTTTTGACGATACGATTTTCAGGAATGGGCAGCGTGCCGGCTTCAGACGCCATAATGACCATGTCATCATCCGTGATCAGATAGCGTGCCGGACGCAAACCGTTGCGATCAAGCGTCGCACCAATCTGGCGGCCATCGGTAAAGGCAACAGCCGCCGGGCCGTCCCAGGGTTCCATCATTGCGGCGTGGTATTCGTAAAAAGCGCGCCTGCTCTCATCCATGTGTGTGTGTTGTTCCCATGCCTCCGGGATCATCATCATCATGGCGTGGGCAAGTGAGTAGCCCGACATCACCAGCAGTTCAAGGCAATTGTCAAAGGTTGCCGTATCAGACTGACCCTCGTACACGATCGGGTACAGCTTTTGCAGATCTTCGCCGAGCACAGCTGACTGCATTTTGCCTTCGCGTGCGCGCAACCAGTTGAAGTTGCCCTTCACGGTGTTGATTTCACCGTTGTGGGCAATCATGCGATAGGGGTGTGCCAGCGGCCAGGCAGGGAAGGTATTTGTCGAAAAGCGCTGATGCACGAGCGCAACAGCAGAAACCGTCCGGGGGTCAGCAAGATCCTTGTAGTACGCACCCACCTGATTGGCGAGCAAGAGGCCTTTATAGACGACGGTCCGCACAGAAGCCGAGGGTACAAAATATTCTTTGCCGTGGGCAAGTCCCATCGCTGTAATCGCATGGCTGGCTGCCTTGCGGATCACATACAGTTTGCGCTCAAGTGCATCAGGCACCATCACATCGGCGCCACGGCCAATGAACAGCTGGCGGATCACCGGCTCACAGGCGCGTACGGCTGGCGACATTGGCATTTCGGTGTCGACGGGGACGTCGCGCCAACCCAGTACAACCTGGCCTTCGGCACGCACTGCACGCTCAAGCTCTTGCTCACAGGCCAGACGTGAAGCGATTTCTTTTGGCAGAAACACCATCGCTACACCATACTCGCCGGGAGCAGGAAGTGTCACATTCTGGCGGGCGAGATCTTCGCGGTAGAACGCATCGGGAATCTGGATCAGGATGCCGGCGCCATCACCCATCAGCTTGTCAGCGCCCACGGCGCCACGATGGTCGAGATTTTCGAGAATCTTCAGACCTTGTTCAATGATGGAATGGCTTCTGTTGCCCTTGATGTGTGCGACAAACCCTACGCCACAGGCATCGTGCTCATTGGCAGGCGAGTACAGACCTTGCGCCTGAGGCAAGCCCACGGTGGGCACTGCGGGAGTGGTGCGGGCCTGGGTAGGGAAAAACTTCAAAGGATGAGTTGACATGTCGTGCTCCGAAAACGCCGCGGCTATGTTGCAGTGCGAGGTCGAAACGATACGCTGGAAAATCTAGCAGCGCAAGCAAATAAAAAGGGGTACGTCCCCATTTAATAGTTGCCTCAACTTGGTGCCAAATTAAATGGGGACAGACTTATGTGGTGCCAGGATGGTGCCTTTTTTGGGCCGTCCACGTGACCCAGGCAAGACGCGACGGCTGGCAAGCGGTGAAAGCTCTGCAAGAAAGGCTTCGCGTCCCAGTGCCCATTGTCCCCGCAGGCTTTGTTCAATCCTCTGGGCTGTGGCGGGTGGGTTGCCATCTTGCAGTCGCTTGCGATAGATCGCCTGCCGGTCAAAGGGGGTGTTGCCACAGGCCCAGTAATCAACATGCTGGGCAAGCCAGGTGGGTGCCACGCCCGGTGAGCCCACATGGACAGAGGCTGAAGACCAGGGCCAGAGTTCAGGGTCATCCACCAGGCCCGTGCGCACCGGCAGGCGCTCAAGCCAGATCAGTGCGTCCAGTAACCAGTATCCAGGTTCAATAATGGTTGAACGGTACCGCCCCTGGAATACTGATCCGGCCTTGAGTCGGGCCGCCAAGTGACGGCCGAGCGACTGAATCAGCTTAGGGATACCTTGTTGATCGTCAGGGGTGGCAATCAGCGCAATCGAATCGGGCGTCAGGACCCACCCATGGATGGCGACGTTGTAGCGCAGTGAGGCGTCACCCATCCAAACCACCAGATCGGAAAACAAGCGCGCGGAATCATCAACAGACGCCAGCGTGGCGCAGCTGGCCAGATCAGCAAAAATCAGCTGTGGCAAACCAGGGGCATAGAGTCGGGGCAGGCGGGCCATATCGGAGGATGAGGCAGGACCGTCAGGGTTTGCGCAGACGGTAAAAGAGGTTGGGTTCGCTGACGATATAGATGTTGCCCATGTCATCAGTCGCGATACCCTCAGGTCTGGGCATAGGTTTGCCGCCTTTGGGTGAAAGCGACAGCATGCCACGCCCTTCGCCACTGTCGCCGTCGAGTTGAACAATCATCTGGGATTCTTCACTCAGCAGGAAGACGCGACCAGAGGAGGAGTCGACCTCAACTGAGGACAGATCGGTTGCAAAGGGGACATCGTCCAGCCAGTAGCTGAAATTTTCGATCCGTAAACCGCGCGACTCGGGTGATTGCAGGTTATTCAGGCCGCTCACGCGGTACAGCGCCCTTGGGCTGTGTTCTTTTGCAATGTAAAGGCGGTCGCGCTTGAGGTCATAGCCAAGGCCGTCAAAGCCATAATTGCTGTCTTCGCTCTCTCCAAACCGCAGGATCAGTGAAAAGGAGCGTGTCACATCCAATGTCTGAGGGGTGGCTGGAATTTCGGTAATCACCACACGATTACGTTTGCCGTTCACCATGGCAATGCGGTTGCCGCCCACCCAGGCAATCCCGTTCACATCAGAGATGCCTTTAAGCGGGTAAGTAGCCAGGAGCTCGCCATCGGTCGAAAGTGCAACGAGTGTGGCGGGTTTATTGAGTACCGCCCAGAGACGTTTTTGTAACGGGTCGTAGGTCAGTCCCGAAAAATTACCTTCAAGGCCTGCGACTGTGATGGGTGTATCGGGCGCAGCGTAACCAGTGAGGGTATTGCCACCCGCAGCTGAAATTTTCTTTTCCCATTGGGCTTGTTTGGCTGCCAGCCCAGAAACCCAGCGATAAGCGACCTGCTCGGCATGGTAATAGCGCACGCCGATATACGTTGCCCATCCTACAAGGATGACAAGCAAACAGGCCAGCAGAATTTTTGAGAGAAACTTGACTAAATCGGACATACCCGAATCCAGGGTGACGCATTGCGGCGAATGCGCCGCTCGCATCGAGCACGATCAGCTTAACACTGCTGGAAGATTTGCGGAACTAAAGGGTTCAATTTCGGTCATATTGGCACTCGACGTGCAAGAGTGCTAAGATTTGTAAACCGCTTGCACCTCAGTTTAGGAGCAACAACATCATGACAAGTTCAACTGCTTTGACTTTGCAACCTAACCAACTCGCGATGGCGATCTCAAACCCAGGTGCTCTGGGGACAATTGAGGCCTACATCGGAACCGTAAACCGCCTGCCCGTGCTTTCGCAAGAGCAGGAGTCGACTCTTGCCCGCCGCCTGCGGGACCAGGAAGATATCGATGCTGCGCGTGAGCTCGTCCTGTCGCATTTGCGACTCGTCGTATCGGTTGCCCGTCAGTATCTCGGCTACGGCTTGCCACATGCCGACCTGATCCAGGAGGGCAACGTCGGTCTGATGAAGGCCGTCAAGCGCTTTGATCCCGAACGCGGTGTGCGACTGGTATCGTTTGCCGTGCACTGGATCAAGGCTGAGATCCATGAATACATCGTGCGTAACTGGCGTATGGTCAAGGTCGCCACGACCAAGGCACAGCGCAAACTATTCTTTAATCTTCGCAGCATGCGTCCCGACGGGCATACGCTGGACCCGGCAAAAGTCGACGAAATTGCCAACGCACTCAACGTGCGGGCAGAAGATGTGCGCGAAATGGAAGTCCGGATGTCCGGGCGCGAGATGTCGCTTGAAAATCAGGACGACGACGACGATTCTTATGCACCGATCGCTTACCTGTCGGATGAGGGCATGTCAGATCCAACGCGTGTGCTTGAACGACGGGCTGCCGATGAGCTGCAAGGTAACGGCCTGAGTCAGGCGCTTGAACTGCTGGATCCCCGCTCGCGCAGAATCGTTGAGGCACGATGGTTGCAGGACGATGGCGGTGCAACCTTGCATGATCTGGCAAAAGAGTTTGGTGTTTCTGCCGAGCGTATTCGTCAGATTGAAGTCGCTGCAATGAAAAAAATGCGCCTCAAACTTTCTGCCTGACCCCAGACGCCTCGCATCAGCCACACAGGCTGCAGTGAGGTCTGCGTCAGAGAAGCACCCGCAAGGGTGTTTTTTTTTGGCTACCATTGCTGATCTAACGGATGTTGAACCAAATCGCACTCAGGTGAAATAAGATGGAAATTGGTTCTTTTGTATTTGGACTTGCAGGCTTGCTGGCGCTGATTTGTTTCATGCCTCCGCTGGCAGGCCGAACCAAGCTCCCGTATTCCGTTTTTTTGGCGATATGCGGATGTTTGCTCGCCTACGCTTCGCACGTTCACCCCTGGGCGCCCCCGGCAATAGTTGATTTCCTCGAAATTATCAATACCTTCGATATTTCGTCAGAAACCTTTCTGATCCTTTTTCTGCCAATTCTGCTGTTTGAGACCGCGCTCGCAATGAACGTCAGGCGTCTGATGGATGATCTGGGGCCGATTCTGATGATGGCGATTGTCGCTGTCGTAATCAGTACGGTGCTGGTCGGCGTGGTGATGGCGCAGATCTCGGGCATGGGTCTGATTGCCTGTCTGCTGCTGGGTTCGATTGTCGCGACAACAGATCCTGCCGCTGTGGTGGGAATCTTTCGCGGGGTCGGTGCTCCCAAGAGGTTGCTGACGCTGGTCGAGGGCGAAAGCCTGCTTAATGACGCCGCAGCGATTGCCTTGTATTCGGTCTTGCTGGGATTGCTGTCGCATGACAGAACCTGGGCATTCGGCGCTGTGCTGAGTAGCTTTCTGAAGCTCTTTATCGGCGGTGGGCTGGCAGGCTTTCTGATTGGCCGTCTGGCTTGTGCCTCCTTTAAATGGTTGCGTGGCTGGCCGGTCGCCGAGGTGTCGCTGACTGTTGCCGTGGCGTATTTGTCTTATTTTATTTCTGAACATTATTTGCACGTGTCGGGTGTTGTCGCGACCGTTGTTGCCGGTCTGGTGGTGGGTTCGACGGGTCGCACAAGGATGTCTCCCATTACGCTGGAAACACTCTCCCAGTCATGGCATCAATTTGGTTTTTGGGCGAACTCGCTGATTTTTTTATTTTCGGCGATGCTGATTCCGAAAATGATGCAAAACATTTCCTGGATGCACGCGTTACAGATTGCCGTGGTGTTTGCCAGCACACTGGTTGCGCGCGCGGTAGTCGTGTTTGGATTGGTCCCTCTGCTTTCGGCTGCAGGCGTCGGTGCCCGGGTCGGTCGGCGCTTTAAAACTGTGATCTGGTGGGGCGGGCTTCGCGGAGCTGTTTCCCTTGCGCTGGCGCTTGCGGTGACCGAGCGTGCCAGTCTGCCTGCGGATGTGCGCGAATTTATTGCGATCACCGTCACAGGCCTGGTGCTTGCAACGCTGTTCATCAACGGCTTGACACTGCAGCCCCTGATTCGACTGCTGGGACTCAACCGGCTGACGCGCAAAGGGCGTGCGTTGCGTAACCAGGCGGTGATGGTTGCGGCGACGATGGCACAGAAGGAAACCGATGAAATCGCGCGTGCAGAGGGTGTATCCCCGGAAATTCGTGATCGGATCCATGAAATTTTTAGTGCCAGCATGACCGGATCCAGTGACGCGCAGGCAGAGCTGTTTTCTGAGCAAGAGCGGCTCGATCTGGGCCTGTCCATCCTGGCACGCAAGGAATTCGAAATATATTTTGAAATTCTGAAGCATCAGGTGATCGATCGTTCAATCGCTGAAAGACTCATCACCAAGGCAGAGCGGCTCAATGATGCCGTACGTGTGCGGGGCCTGGCTGGCTTTGACGTGCTGGCCGCTCGCGCGTTACGTTATCCAAGAAGATTCCGTCAGGCTTTGCGCGTCTATGAAACGCTCGGCATTCAGCGCTGGCTGGCCTACGAACTGAGCCAGCGCTTTGTAAGCCTGATGACAATGCGCACCGTATCGAGTCAGTTGATTGCTTTTGCTGACCAGCGCCTGCGCGGGATCCTGGGAAATGCTGCAACCGAGCTCGTCCGGTCTGCCCATCAGCGGCGTCTGGATTTGATTGTTGAGGGTTTGCAGGCGCTCGAATTGCAATACCCCGGGTATTCGCTCTGGCTGCAGGAAAGATATCTGGGGCGCATTGCCCGTCGCATTGAGCGCGAACGCTACGACGAAATGCTGGAGCAGTCGCTGATCAGTGGTGAAGTGCACCGTAATTTGATCGAAAAAGTCGGGCAACGCTGGGCGTTTATCGATCGCGGTCCGGAGCTTGATATCGAGATGGGGGCGCTCGAGCTGGTCGCTGGTGTCCCGATGTTCAATGTGCTTCCCGCTGAAGTTCAGCGCTCAGTGGCGCGCATGCTGACCCCTCGGCTTTTTTTGCCAGATCAGCTGATCTGGGGGGAAAAGCTTCCACCTTTTGCCTTGTATATCGTAGCTTCGGGTGCTGTCAAAGTGCTACTGCCGGATGGTACGCACATTGAACTTGGATCTGGGGAGTTTTTTGGCGAGGTCTATCTAATCAGCAATGAGCTGCTGGAAAATTTTGAAGTCCGGTCGCTGGGATACAGCAAATTGCTCTGCCTGCCTGCCAGGGACTTCAAAGATTTGCTGTCACGTGATCCTGCCCTGCGCGAAAGTATAGAGTCGGTCGCCAGGCAGCGGATGCGTGCAATCGAAGTGTGGCGCAGCCAACAGCCGCTATCCCAGAAGACGCAGGAAAATGCTGCGCAGCCACATTAGCTGGCAGATCGCCTGAGCAAGTCTTCGGCGATCACAATCGAGGCTTCAACTGTAAAGGCACCTTCCTGCAGCATTTGCCACACGATTTCGGGCGGCAGGCGCTTGATTTCCATGACTTCGCCATCACGATTGGCCGGGGTGATGTGGTCGGGCAGCACGCACTCACATGTCAGTACATCCTCTACCTGAAATCCCTCGGGAATTCTTCGTTTCATGCGTGTGATCGCATGAAGTTCGGTCCGGCTGGCAATTTCTGACTCCTCAAGTCCCGCCTCTTCGTCCGTTTCGCGCACAAGGGCGAGCTCGGGAGGTTCCTGGCTGCCGATCAGGCCACCCACCAGCGTATCCCACATGCCCGGGTCGGTCGCTTTGGAGAGCGCGCGCCTGGCAACCCAGAGCTGGCCTGACGCAGACCATGCATTGAGGTGAACGGCCCGGGTCAACAAGCCCAGGGGGCGCATGACGCCTCGCTCAATCCGTCCGATCCATGTCTGTTGCGCATCTGCGCCTGCCCAGACGTCGAGCACTTCATCGCGCCAGCCCGGTGCGCAGCCCGCGGCGCGCAGCGTTTGTGCGACTGTGGCGAGCAGAAGGTCGAGTCCCTCGCCTGGCAAAAGGAGCTTGCCAATGTGCAAAGCCCCAGGCGAAACCTCTACCCCAGGCAGATCGGTCAGAGCCCGCGCAGCCGCAGGGAACACCGCTCCGCAAGGATATCCGGCGATCCAGAGCGGCGGGGATCCGGGATGGGCACTTTGTTGTGCACGCTGAATCAATGCCGTCAGGAAGGCTCGAATTGCGTCGGCAGGTAAAGTAATGCTTGATGTTGGCTTCATATCTGAGCTCGGACGCGGGGGACATTAAATTGTAGTGCAGCGGATACTACGCGGCTCCGCTATAATTCTCCCGTTTCTTTATGATTCGAGCGAATAGTGGCTACCTGGAATGCGATTTTCTTTTGCAGATTCAGGAGTTTATCTTTAGCCGTCCAATAATTTTTGCGCAAAGCGTGTTTGGATACCCAAACTGGCTGGATGCGACGTGTTTCGAGGTCAGCATGAAGAAGTTGATGGGGTTGTTGGGTGCCTGTGCCATGTTTTTCGCTGGCATTGCGAGTGCACAAGTCAAGGATATGCCTGGTGGCCCTGCTGTCAACCAGCTCAATCTTTTTTCGGGTGCGACGCAGATTGCCAGGGATATTGTCTGGCTGCACTGGCTGATGATGATTATCTGTATTGTGATTTTCATCGCAGTGTTTGGCGTGATGTTTTATTCGATCTGGGCGCACCGCAAGTCACGCGGTGTAAAACCAGCAACATTCCATGAGCATATGGGTGTCGAAGTTGCCTGGACTGTCATTCCCTTCATCATCGTGATTGCAATGGCATTGCCAGCAACGCGTACGGTTGTGGCGATGAAAGACACAAGCGGTGCTGACATCACAGTCAAGGTCACGGGTTATCAGTGGAAATGGGGTTACGAATACATCGACGGCGCTGCTGCTGGTGTCAAGTTCCTGTCCAATTTGTCCACACCTCGCGCCCAGATTGAAAATAAGGAGCCTAAGGGTCCTTTCTATCTGATGGAAGTCGACAATCCGCTTGTTGTGCCCGTCGGTAAAAAAATCCGTATCGCTGTCACTGCCGGTGACGTGATTCACTCCTGGATGGTGCCTGAGCTGGGTGTCAAGCAGGACGCCATACCTGGTTTTATCCGCAACGTGTGGTTCCGTGCGGACAAAATTGGTAGCTTTCGCGGTCAATGTTCAGAGCTTTGCGGCAAAGACCATGCTTTCATGCCAATCGTTGTGAAAGTTGTCTCTGAAGATGATTTTGCAAAATGGTCCGCCGAGCAGCAAAAGCTGTTGGCTGCCAATGCAGATGATCCAAATAAAGAGTGGGCACCTGCAGAGCTGATTGCCCGTGGCGAAAAAGTCTATGCAGCAAATTGCGTGGCATGTCATCAGGGTAGCGGAAAGGGTATTGTCGGTGCATTCCCCGCACTGGATGGCAGCAAAGTCGTGATGGGCCCAAAAGCTGATCAGATCCAGGTTCTGCTTAAGGGCAGGCAAGGTACTGCGATGCAGTCCTTTGCGAGCCAGTTGAACGATGTTGAAATTGCTTCAGTGATCGACTACACACGTAGTGCCTGGGGTAACGCAGGCAAGGGTCAGGATCCAGTGGTAGCACCGACAGATATAAAAGCCGCACGCTAGTCCGGGCAGTTGCAGGAAACAGATACTTTCGTACAGAATTGCTGAGCGTCACGCCAGATGTGTGACGGCAGCTTAAGCAGGATAGGAGTTGAAGATGAGCAGCGTCACAGCAGACCACGTTTCGGGCCACGGCCACGATCACGACCATGAAGAGCATGGTCATATGCTTCACGGCTGGCGCCGTTGGCTATTTGCGACGAACCACAAAGATATCGGTACGATGTACCTGATTTTTGCGTTCACCATGCTGATGGAAGGCGGAGTGCTGGCTTTGTTGCTGCGCACCGAGTTGTTCCAGCCTGGCTTGCAGTTTTTCCGTCCTGAACTCTTTAACCAGTTCACGACCATGCACGGTTTGATCATGGTCTTTGGCGCCATCATGCCCGCGTTCGTGGGCTTTGCAAACTGGATGGTGCCACTGCAGATTGGTGCCTCGGACATGGCGTTTGCGCGGATGAACAACTTCAGCTTCTGGCTCCTGCCGGTTGCTGCCATCCTGCTGACAACATCGTTCTTTGTTCCTGGCGGTGCTACGGCTGCAGGCTGGACGCTCTATGCACCCCTGACCCTGCAGATGGGCCCTGGAATGGATCTGGCGATTTTTGCTATCCACATCATGGGTGCTTCATCGATCATGGGTGCGATCAATATCGTTGTCACGATCCTGAACATGCGCGCACCTGGCATGACACTGATGAAAATGCCTTTGTTCTGCTGGACATGGCTGATTACTGCTTACCTGCTGATTGCTGTGATGCCTGTTCTGGCTGCTGCGATCACCATGGTGCTGACCGATCGCCACTTTGGTACCGGTTTCTTTAACGCTGCCGCAGGCGGTGACCCAGTTCTGTACCAGCATATTTTCTGGTTCTTCGGTCACCCCGAGGTGTACATCATGATTTTGCCGGCGTTTGGCATTGTTTCCGCCATCGTTCCTGCCTTTGCACGCAAGCCTTTGTTTGGCTACGCATCAATGGTGTATGCAACGGCGTCAATCGCGATTCTTTCTTTCATCGTGTGGGCTCACCACATGTTTGCGACGGGAATGCCCGTAACAGGTCAGCTGTACTTCATGTACGCAACGATGCTGATTTCGATTCCTACGGGCGTCAAGGTGTTTAACTGGGTCGCCACGATGTGGAGAGGCTCGATGACTTTTGAAACCCCGATGCTGTTTGCGGTCGGTTTCATTTTTGTCTTCACGATCGGTGGCTTTACCGGACTGATCCTGTCGATGGCACCGATTGATATCCAGGTCCACGACACGTACTACGTTGTGGCCCACTTCCACTACGTACTGGTTGCCGGTTCGCTGTTTGCTTTGTTTGCAGGCACGTACTACTGGTTGCCAAAGTGGTGCGGCTATATGTATGACGAAAAGCTAGGCAAAATCCACTTCTGGTCGAGCATCATTTCGTTTAACGTGACCTTCTTCCCGATGCACTTCCTGGGTCTGGCCGGGATGCCACGTCGTTATGCCGATTACGCAGCACAGTTCACAGACTTCCATCAGATCGCAACGATTGGTGCCTTCTGGTTTGGTTTTTCACAATTGCTGTTCCTCTACATTGTGCTCAAGGCATATGCTGGCAAGGGTACTCCTGCACCAGCCAAGCCCTGGGACGGTGCAGAAGGTCTGGAGTGGACGGTGCCTTCACCCGCGCCTTTCCATACATTTGTGACCCCACCGGTGGTGCATTAAGATCATGGCAATGACCCCCGAGCAGCGTCGCAAAAATAAGCGTGCAGGACTCATATTCCTGGTGATCGTGATTGCGATGTTTGCCTGGACCATTGGCAAACAAGTTTATGTAACGTATTTTTCCTGACCCATGCGTCAACGGACATCATGAGTAAGGATCTAAAAGAGTTGTCTCAGCGCAAGCTGAACTTCTTCCAGACACTGAAAGCCATTGCGTGGGCCATGTTCGGCGTGCGTAAAGGCGCAGGTTACGAAGAGGATATTTCCAAACTGAACCCGGTACATCTAGCCATTGCCGGGATCGTGTGTGCGGTGATTTTTGTGACAGGGCTTGTGTTGGTTGCGCGGTTTGCAATATCAAGCTTAATTTAAGATAAGTATTTAACTATCTGTAGGTTGGAGAATGACATGAGTGCATCCCACTCGATCCAGAGTAAAGAAGCGCCTTATTACTATGTACCGAATGATTCGGCACACCCAGTTCGCGCAAGTATTGCCCTGTTGGCAATCATGCTTGGCGCATCCGCCTGGGTGAACGGTATCGACATCGGTAAATGGTCGGTACTGGTCGGGCTGCTCGGCTTGATCACGGTGCTGTATTTCTGGTTTGGAGATGCGATCCACGAAGAAGAAACAGGCTTGAACAGCAAGCGTGTCGATGTCTCGTATCGCTGGAGCATGAGCTGGTTCATTTTCTCTGAAGTCATGTTCTTTGCCGCATTTTTTGGTGCGCTCTGGTACACCCGGACTGTGACAACACCGTGGCTGGGAGACCTCGACCACAAACTCCTGCTCTGGCCGACGTTTGTTGCTGTCTGGCCAAATACAGGTCCGGCTGGCGTGGTTGAAGTGTTTCAGACGATGGGACCTTTCTGGCTGCCAACGATCAATACTGCGCTGTTGCTTACATCAGGCGTGACGCTGACCTTTTCGCACCACGCACTCCGAGAAGACCACCGTGGCAAGGCACAGTTCTGGCTGTTTGCCACGATCATTCTGGGCTTCATCTTTGTAGCCTGTCAGGCGCTAGAGTACTACCATGCCTATCATGAGCTGAATCTGAAATTCAGTTCGGGTGCGTATGGTTCATTATTCTTTATGCTGACTGGTTTCCATGGCTTTCACGTCTTGATGGGCGCAACCATGCTGACCGTGGTGCTGGTGCGTATGCTGCGCGGCCACTTCACTGCCAGCAATCATTTCGGTTTTGAAGGTGCAGCGTGGTACTGGCACTTTGTAGATGTGGTCTGGCTGGGTCTGTACTTGTTCGTATACTGGTTCTAAACGAAGGGCGCAATGCGTCCAACGCTAAAAAGGCCGGCGAAAGCCGGCCTTTTACTTTGAATGCAAGACTGGGTTAGTGCATGCCTGTACTCTGAATCCAGCCCATCCAGTTCGCAAAAAGCAAAAATAAAAACAAAGCGACTGAGAGTCCGATACGGACAGTCAGTGCATTAACAGTCTTGTTACTGGTGCCTTTATCTCGCATCAGATAAAACAGTGCCGAGGCGAGACTACCCAGAATCATAATGAAAGCCAGTCCAACTACAATACGCATACGGCCCTCCGCCTAAAAAGGAATTATCGCAGACATGGCGGCAAATCAACCAAATAAACTCAATATCATTGCCTTAGTGCTGCTGGCAGGGGCGATGCTTGTCTTTGTTTTCCTTGGGCGCTGGCAACTTTCGCGTGCAGATGAGCGGCATGCAATTTCCGCAACGATTGAACACGGACGAGCAGGACCGCCCGTTATGCTGTCGGCCCACACCCCAGCTGATCAGTTGCAGGCCTGGCGTCCTGCGCAGGCTGAAGGCGTGTGGCGACCTGAGTACAGTTTGTTGCTCGACAACCGCAACCTTGATGGCCGTCCGGGACTCTGGCTTGCCACGCCACTCGTCCTGACAGATGGGAGTGCGGTACTGGTGTTGCGAGGCTGGTTTGCCAGACCGCTTGGACAAGAACAGGCGCCCGTGATTCAGACCCCAGAAGGTTTGCAGCAGATCAGTGGTGAATTGTCACTCAGAGTTCCACGGCTCTTTGAGCTGTGGGGTAGCAGCCATGGACCGGAGCAGGGCTTGCCGGATAACTGGCCTGTCCGGGTGGGCGCTTCAGGACAGACAGAAAACCTGGGCAGACTGATACGCCTACAGAATGTAGACCTTTCACAACTTCACCTCAAAACAGGATTAAAGTTGTTGCCTGTCGTGCTGATGCAAAAGAATGACGTTGCGGATGGCTTGCAACGTACATGGCCCGAGCCGTCAGTTGATGCAGATAAAAATGTCGGGTATGCCATGCAGTGGTTCGGGTTTGCCGGAATTGCTCTGGCGATCTGGTTAGGATTGGCTTGGCGCATCTGGCGTGCAAAGCGACCAGAATGTGCTCAATGAAGACAAAGTGAAGTAAGCAGCATACACATGAATTTTATGAATTTTGAAGAAGATGGAAGCAACGTGAAGCAACCCGCAGTCGTACCAACCGTAGCAAAAAAGCGCTCAAGAACTCCACTTGTCCTGATTTTTCTGATGAGTCTGGCACCCGTCGTGGCAGCAGTACTGGTGTATTTCAATCCCCAGTGGCGTCCAGAGGGTAGCGTAAATTATGGGGCGCTCGTTGAGCCTCAGCGACCCATGCCGAGCGCGACCGCGCTCAAGCTTACAACGCTTGATGGCAAACCCTTTGACTTGAATTCACTCAAAGGTAAATGGCTGCTGGTCGCTGCAGATCAGGCCGAGTGTCCTGAGTCGTGCGCGCGCAAACTGTTCATTTTGCGTAATTCACATGCAAGCCAGGGTAAAAACGTCGAGCGCCTGGCTCGCGTCTGGTTTATTACAGACGATGCGCCCGTGCCCGAAAAAGTACTCGAAGCCTATAAAGGCACAACGATGGTACGTGTTGATCCGCAGCAACTTCAGCAATTCCTGACCACCACTGGCGTGCAGGCTGATCAGGCTAAAGATGCACTGGCGGTGCCCATGTGGATCATTGATCCGCATGGCAATCTGATCATGCAGTACCCTGCCAACTCAGACCCTGAGAGCGTGCGAAAGGACATTAGCAAGCTCGTCTATAACTCCAGGATCGGTTGAACATCATGGCTGACCGGATACGCGCCAGGTATAGAAAAATACTGTTCCTGACATGGTTCCTGACATTGGATCTGATCATGTTTGGTGCCTTTGTCAGGCTGACGGACTCAGGTTTGGGTTGTCCGGACTGGCCTGGCTGCTACGGTAATGCCTCACCTCTGGGTGCGATTCAATCCATTCAGGATGCTGTACGTGTGATGCCCGAAGGACCAGTGACTTTACCCAAAGCCTGGATCGAAATGGTGCATCGCTATGTTGGCTCCTTGCTGGGATTACTCATCATTTGCATTTGCTGGATGGCCTGGCGCCATCGCAAGCTCCTGGGTCAGTCGCCAGTACTTGCGGTGGCTGCCCTGGTTGCCGTTTGTGTGCAGGGTGCCTTTGGCGCCTGGACGGTGACACATCAACTGATGCCAGCGGTTGTGACAGGTCATCTGCTTGGTGGAATGTTGTTGCTGTCACTGATGACGTGGCTGGCTGCGCGTGAGAGGGAGCACCTTGCCGTGCCTGCTGGGGCGGGTCGACTCATGCCCTGGATGGTGGGCGGTCTCATGCTGCTTTTTATCCAGATTGGACTGGGCGGCTGGGTCAGTACAAACTATGCCGCATTGGCCTGCATGGATTTTCCGACATGCCATGGCAGTTGGCTGCCCGAAATGGATGTGCGCAATGGCTATTCACTGATTCGTGGCTTGGGTGAGATGCCGGGCGGCGAGATGATTTCCCAGAACGCGCTGACGGCCATTCACTGGATACATAGAAATTTTGCTTTTGCAGTGTTCGCCTATCTTGGCGTGCTCGCCATCAAAATGCGGACCTTCCGGGGCTTGCAGGGACCGGCGACCTTAATGCTGGCCTTGCTGCTGGCACAGCTTTTGACGGGGTTGACTACAATTTTTTTCCAGTGGCCCTTATTGATCGCGGTTTTGCATAACGGGGGTGCCGCCGGACTGGTATTGGCCGCCGTCACGCTACTTGTCAGATTAAGCGATGCGGGCCAAACGGGCCGGCGCGGCTTATCGTTACAATCACAACAGATTGCCTAAAATAGAAGACCATGTCCAGTATCACTGCCTCCTCTCCCGGTTTATTGCGCCAATATCTGGTGCTGACCAAACCGCGCGTCACACAATTGGCTGTATTTTGTGCTGTGATTGGCATGTTTCTGGCGACGCCAGGTTTGCCTGACATGCAGCGTGTGGTTGCAGGCACAATTGGTATCTGGTTACTGGCGGCAGCCGCGTTTGCTATCAACTGCCTGATTGAGCAGCAAGTAGACGCTCGCATGCTGCGGACTGCACGGCGCGCAACCGCTCAAGGCACGATCTCAAACGTTCAAGTGCTCAGTTTGTCCGGGTTGCTAGGTGGGCTGGGTATGCTGGTCTTATATCAGTGGGTCAATCCTCTCACGATGTGGCTGACCTTTGCGACCTTCATTGGCTATGCAGTCATTTACACCGTTATTCTCAAGCCACGGACGCCACAAAATATCGTGATTGGAGGACTGTCTGGTGCAATGCCGCCCGCGCTAGGCTGGGCTGCCATTGCAGACACGGTGCCAGCCGAGGCGTGGTTGCTGGTCCTGATCATTTTTATCTGGACGCCACCTCACTTCTGGGCGCTCGCGCTTTACCGCAGCAATGACTACGCACGTGCAGGGCTGCCAATGCTGCCGGTGACGCATGGTCAGCAATTTACCCGCCTGCATATCCTGCTCTATAGCATTGTGTTGCTGGCCACTACAGTCATGCCATACATCCTCGGGATGAGTGGCTGGCTATACCTGATCGCCGCACTTGTACTGGGTGCAATGTTCATCAGATATTCCTGGCAGCTGTATAAAGCCTACAGCGACGAGTTGTCACGCAAACTCTTCCGGTTTTCGATTTTGTATTTATCCCTGCTGTTTGCAGCGTTACTGATCGATCACTGGCTGATTGTTGGACGCTAACATTGATGCATACCCGATTTCTTCATAGCCGCTTGACGCGCAGAATGCTGTTGAGTTCTGGTGTCGCCCTGTGTGCAGCGACACTGTTAACAGGCTGCAACGACGCGACGCCAGTCTTTAAAGGCAGCGATATCTCTGGCACACGGATTGGCCGTGACTGGACGTTGACCGGAATGGATGGCAAAACCTATACCTTGCAAAGTTTTGCCGGCAAAGTCGTACTGGTGCTATTTGGTTTTACGCAATGCCCGGATGTTTGTCCAACCTCTCTGGCCGAACTTGCGCAAGTAATGAAACTGCTGGGCAGTCAGGCCGAGCGTGTGCAGGTTCTGATGATTTCCGTTGATCCTGAGCGCGATACGCCCGAGGTCCTGCGTGCTTACATTTCGGGGTTTGATCCGGCGTTCATGGGTCTGACGGGTTCGCCCGAACAGGTTAAACAGGCCGCGGCATCCTTCAAAGCTTTTTATGCCAAGGCGCCAACTGCGAATGGTGGCTACAACATGGATCACAGCGCGAGCTTTTATTTGCTGGATCCAACAGGTGAGGCGCGAGTCTTGCTTGCCAATAATGTGGGTGCCGAAACTATCGCGCAGGACATCCGAACGCTACTGCGTTAAACGTCAGGTGCGTGACATTACACGCGTGATTCCAGCCAGGTCTTGAGGGCGAGCTGGGCCGCCTCGGACATACTGGCAATCGGAAATTCGACTTTGCGTTCAATGATCATCTGAGCATAGGGCGTGGCAAGAGATGAGGCCTCCTTGCACAGACGGAGTTCTTCGCCCACAGAAGGGCTACGCTGACGCCAGAAATTAATCGCTGACTCGATTTCGGATAGGGTAATCAAACTTTGCATTCCACTATTGTCCCAGAATATTGCCGCTGTATGCTGTGATCCAACGACGAAATGCATACAATCATTTTTTTCAAGCTTTACTTAAATCGCGTGTCTTTTTAATGCGAGTGGGTGAAAGGGTCAAAATCAGGAAGCTTTTGCCTGATACAGGTAATATCTAGGGAGATTCTGAGACTCCCCTTGGCGTTCGCGACTGAAAGGATGCATCATGAGCACATCGTCTACCAACCCATTTGTTTTGCCTGGCCTGGGCCAGACCGGCGAACAGGCTGCCAATCCGCTATTGGCGAGTATGGAAATGATGCGTCAGGCCTTTGCGGGTTTGTCGGGCGCAGGTGGATTCGCCGCTGGAATGCCCATGACACCACCCATGAATCCGGAGGATCTGGAACGCAAAATCGCTGAGCTCAGGAGCGTGGAAAACTGGCTCAAACTGAATTTGTCGATGCTGAGCAGCACCATTCAAGGTATGGAAGTGCAACTGGCGACGATAGCGACCTTACGCTCCTTTGCCTCTTCAATGGGAGCAAGTTCTGCTGGTGGAACAGAGGGCCCGTCCGCGCTGGAAGTGATGTTGGGTCTGCGCCCACAATCACGTACTGGCGAGGCTTCAGCCTTTACCTCACCCTTTACCGCACCTTTTTCCGTGCCTGGCGCAGCTCAGCAGCCTGCAGCACAAGCTCAGACAACGCAGACGCCGCAACAAACAAGCCAGCCAGATGCCCCTGCATCTTCTGCAGAGACGGCTGATGCGGCTGCGGCCATTCCTGCCGCTGCCCAGGCGTGGTGGAATATGCTGCAGCAGCAGTTTGGCCAGGTGGCGGCTGCAACAGCGGCTTCAATGGCCGGTTCGGATGCGGGCACAGCATCCAAACGCACGACGAAGTCTGCTGCAGGAACAGTCAAGCCTGCGGCGAAGAAACCTGCAACTAAACGTGCCAGCGGCACACCCGCTGCACGCCCAGTCAAAAAATAGTGTGGTCCATCGCCTGATTACAAGCTTGTATTAAAAAAGTGCCCGCAAATGATTGCAGGCACTGACTACAATGTCTGACCACTTATTCTAAAAATATCATGTTGAACATCGTTATTCTTGCTGCCGGACTTGGTAAGCGCATGCAGTCCAATCTTCCCAAGGTTTTGCACACGATTGCAGGCCGTTCAATGTTGTCTCATGTACTCGATGGCGCACGTGACCTGGATGCTGACAGCATTGTGGTGGTGGTCGGTCATGGCGCAGAAGAGGTTCAGTCAGCCTATGCTGCGGATACAGACTTGCAATTTGCTTTGCAGCGGCCTCAGCTCGGGACCGGACATGCCGTGCAGCAAGCGGTTGGATTGTTGAAAGAAGATGGTGAAGATGATGTCACGATCGTGTTGTATGGTGATGTGCCGCTGGTGCAAGTCACGACCCTCCAGGCTTTGCTGGCTGCACGCGGGGAGGGTCTGGCGGTCCTGACGGAGATTCTGCAAGACCCTGCTGGCTATGGGCGGATTGTGCGCAATGACAAAGGTGAGGTCTGCGCCATTGTCGAGCATAAGGACGCGAACGAGACGCAGCGCAGTATTACCGAGGTCAATACAGGTATCATCGCCGCACCAACTGCGCCGCTTAAACGATGGCTCTCTCAACTCACGAATAACAATGCACAAGGTGAGTATTACCTGACGGATGTGATTGGCATGGCCGTTGCAGATGGGTTGCCTGTGGCAGTCGCACATCCTCAGGCTGCTTTTGAAACCCTTGGTGTCAATAGCCGTATGCAACAAGCCCAGCTAGAGAGAATGTGGCAGAGTGAGCTTGCCCGGCGCCAACTTGAGTCAGGTGTCACATTGGCAGACCCTGCAAGATTTGATGTGCGTGGCCAGCTCGTATGCGGACGTGATGTATTTATCGATGTCGGTTGTGTGTTTGTTGGCAATGTGGAGTTGGCTGATGGCGTACATGTCGGGCCACACTGTGTCTTGCGTAATGTCGTGATTGGTCCGGGCACGCAGATCGAAGCGTACAGCCATCTGGATCAGGCGCAGGTGGGTGCCCACGCGCATATCGGTCCATATGCGCGGTTGCGTCCTGGTGCACAGCTGGCTGACCACACGCATGTCGGTAATTTTGTTGAAATCAAAAATACTCAGCTGGGTGAGGGTAGCAAAGCGAATCATCTCGCCTATCTGGGTGATGCGGATATCGGTGCACGCGTCAATATTGGTGCGGGTACGATCACATGTAATTACGATGGTGTGAATAAATTCCGCACCGTGATTGAAGACGATGCGTTTATTGGATCTGATACACAGCTCGTTGCCCCAGTGCGAGTGGGTCGGGGGGCGACCATTGGCGCTGGCACTACACTCACGCGTGATGCGCCTGCAGAACAGTTGACGGTTTCGCGCGCCAGGCAAACCGCAATAGCTGGTTGGGTACGTCCTGTCAAAAAACCTCGGTGATGATCTCTTGAGCGCTCCTGTTTCAGAAACGACTGCGGCGACGGCCGCAGAACCCATCGAAGGCTTGCCCAATCCAAGACGCAGATGGGCCGCCCTGACGCTGCTGGTCGGAATTGGCATGTCGGTGCTGGACTCTTCGATGTCGAACGTGGCTTTGCCCACAATTGCGCGCGAGCTCAATGCTTCGGCTGCGGCGGTTGTGTGGATTGTGAATGCCTACGGTCTGACCCTTGTCATGACCTTGCTACCTATGTCTGCGATTGGTGAGCGCACAGGTTTTAAACGGCTGTTCAAAATTGGGCTGCTGCTGTTTACGGCAGCTTCGGTCGCGAGTGCTCTCGCACCGTCCTTGCCCTGGCTGTTGGTGTGTCGCGTGTTGCAAGGGCTGGGCGGCTCGGCCATTATGTGCTTGTTTGGTGCGCTGGTCCGGCATATTTATCCACCACATCTGATGGGTCGCGGGATCGGAATTAACGCCATGACCGTCGGGGTGATGTCCGTCATGGGCCCAACCATTGGATCATTTCTTCTGTCTGTTGCCAGCTGGCACTGGATTTTCGGTGTAAATATTCCAATTGGGCTGCTGGCCTTGCGGGGTGTCAAATATCTGCCGGATGTCGCGCCGATCAAGGGCCGCTTTGACTGGCAGTCCGCCTGTCTGAGTATGGTCACCGTTGGCTTGCTGATTGTGGGTGTGGATTATCTGTCAACCTACACCTGGCAGTCGTTATGCCTGATCACGCTGGGTGGTTTGACGGGGGTCGTGCTGGTGCGTCGAAGCAATCAGCACACGGCACCACTCGTGCCTGTCGATTTGCTCAGGGTCGCACCTTTGCGTTTTGCTATTGCAGCCTCACTCTGTACCTTTGCGGCACAGATGGCGACTTTTATTTCCTTGCCATTTTATTTGCAGCAAACGCTGCATCGTCCGCAGTCTTCGGTCGGGATGCTGATGGCTGGCTGGCCAATGGGTGCAGCGCTGATCGCCTTGATAGCCGGTCGGATGTCCAATCATTACCCCGTTGCCGTACTCAGTGGAATTGGTGCAGGTGCAATGGCAACAGGCGTTGCAGTGATTGTGCTGATGCCAGACTCCATCAGTGACATATGGCTGATGATGGCGATGGTGTTGGCAGGTGTTGGTTTTGGTTTTTTTCAGACACCGAATAATCGCGTCATTATCGGTTCAGCCCCACGTCATCGGGCGGGTGCGCTTGGAGGGCTGCAAGCCACGACCCGAGTGTTTGGACAGACCTTCGGTGGCGCGATGGTCGCCTCTGCTTTTAGCCTGAGTGTTTCTGTCGGACCGACACTTGGGCTGTGGGTTGGAATCGCGTTTGCATCAATTGCCGTGCTTGTGAATGTGATTCGGCACCGGCAAGCCGGTGTGTCGCGCAGCGACGGATAGCAGATGCGTATTTTGCAAATCAATACCGAACGGGGTTGGCGCGGTGGTGAGCGCCAGACGTTACTGACCGCGGTTAGTCAGCGCAAGCTCGGTCATGCAGTTGAGCTGCTGGCACACACAGAAGGTGCTCTGGCCGTTCGTGCAAGGCAAGCGGGTTTCGTTGTACATACCGCGCGCAGCGGTGTTGGTTTTGGCGCATGGCTTGGACGCCATGGCCACGGTTTTGATGTGTTGCATGCTCAAACTGCCAAGGTCGTTGCCTGGGCGGTGTTGTCAGCGGTGCTGCATCGACGCCCGATTGTGTTCTCCAGAAGGACAAGCTTTCCTGTAGGTGCCCAAAAATGGGCGACACGCTGGAAATGGAGTCAGGTCGCCCAGCTCGTGGCGATTAGTGAGGCGGCGGCTGAATCACCACGGGCGATGGGCTTTGAGCCGATCGTGATCCCCAGCGCTGTGCCTGTTGTTGTGCCAGATCCTGCGCGTATCGAGTTGCTGCTTGAACAGCACCATTTGCAGGGCAAGCGGTTGGTTGGCACTGCGGCAGCGTTATCACCAGAAAAAGATCCAGTGACGTTGATCCGTGCGGCAGCCGTGGTCTGTCAAACATTCAAGGATGTGGTCTTTGTGCACTGGGGTGCTGCCGGTGAGGCGTCTGCCGCCGCTCAGACGTGCATTCAGGAGTTAAATTTGTCTGAGCGCTATTTGCTGCTTGGTTTTGCTTCGGGCGTCGAGCAGTTGTATCCTGCGTTGGCTGTTTTTGTCATGCCCTCACGCTTTGAGGCCTTGGGTTCGAGCGTGCTGGATGCCATGATGCAGCACGTGCCCGTGGTGTCGACAGATGCTGGCGGTCTGAAAGAGACGCTCGCAAACGGGCGTGGACTGCTGGGCCCGGTCGGCGACGTCCAGAAAATGGCCGCGAATATTATCCGGCTTTTGAGCCAGCCTGAAGCTGCCGGCGAAATGGCGGCACGCAGCTATGCCGAGGTGATTGCACAATACGATGTCGATCAGATGGCGCAGCGGTATCTGGATGTTTACCGCTCAGTCATTGACGCCCGCACCCTGGCGGGTTAATGGCTGGATGCGAGAGGCAGACGTATTTCAAACTTGCTGCGGTGGACAGAAAAAAAGCTGCGAACGTTGCGAATGTTTGCATCGGCGGTAAGTGTGCGATGGACGAGTGCGTGATAGCCAGGCATGTCGGCGACCTGGGCGATCAGTACAAAGTCTGGTCCTGTTGATACGCGATAACACTGAAGGACGGCAGTTTCGCGTTGCACGCGTTGTTCAAAGTGTTGCAAGCGTTCGGCAGTCTGTACATCGAGTGTGACCTCAATGATGGCAGTCATGCTGGGGCCGACTTTATCGGGATTCAGGATGGCGACTTGCTTTTCTATTACGCCGGTTTGTCTCAAGTGCCGCACCCTACGCATGCAGGTAGGGGGGGATGCGTGGACAATTTCTGCAAGAGCCTGGTTGGTCAGGCTGGCATCTTTCTGGAGCTGATCCAGAATCCGCAGATCAAGATCGTCGAGCGTAATGACAGCCATGGTGTGAAACTCTTTAAAAAATAGCTTAAAAACGAATTTTATGAAATATTATTTCATAAAATTTAATCAATTTCTTTTTATTTCATAATCTAATCATATATGAAATAAAATTTCTTCAGAATGTAGGCACAATGCCAACACATCAAGGAGAGTCTTATGTGTGGCATCGTCGGTGCAGTAGCTTCGCGCAATATCGTCCCTATTCTGGTCGAAGGACTTAAACGTCTGGAGTACCGAGGCTACGACTCGTGCGGCATTGCCGTCTTTGATAACGGTGAACTGCGCCGGGTACGCAGCACAGAGCGGGTCTCCGAGTTGGCCGAGCATGTCGAGCGCGATCATGTCCAGGGCTTTACCGGCATTGCACACACGCGGTGGGCGACGCACGGTGCACCAAACACCAGTAACGCTCACCCGCACTTTTCTGGCCATGGTCGCGATGTACCAAGTATTGCACTCGTGCACAACGGCATCATTGAAAATCACGAAGAGTTGCGTGCCGAGTTGCAAGCTGCAGGCTATGTCTTTGAAAGCCAGACGGACACGGAGGTGATTGCGCACCTGGTCCATCATCAGTATCACGGCGATTTGCTCGAAGCCTTACAGCAGACGGTCAAGCGTTTGCACGGTGCCTATGCCATCGCCGTATTTTGTCGTGATGAACCGCACCGCATTGTGGCGGCCAGACAAGGTTCTCCACTGGTGATCGGCCGTGGCAAGAATGAAAATTTCCTCGCCTCCGATGCTCTGGCGCTCGCGGGCACGACAGATCAGATCACCTATCTTGAAGATGGCGATGTGGCGGATGTGCAGATGGGTAACGTCTGGATCATGGACAAGACCGGCAAGGCAGTCGAGCGTGCCGTCAACACGGTTCATGTCCACACGGGTGCCGCTGAGCTTGGCCCCTATCGCCATTACATGCAGAAAGAAATTTTTGAGCAGCCCCGTGCAGTGGGTGACACACTCAAAGACGTCGAGACCATTACGCCGGAAATATTCGGTGATGCGGCCTACAAAATATTCAAACAGATTGATCGTGTATTGATCCTGGCGTGTGGCACAAGTTATTACGCCGGCCTGACCGCCAAGTACTGGATCGAGTCAATTGCAAAGATCCCAGTGGCCGTGGAGATTGCCAGTGAATATCGCTATCGCGACAGTGTGCCGCATCCCGATACGCTGGTGGTGACTATTTCACAATCCGGAGAGACGGCAGACACTCTCGCCGCACTCAAGCACGCACGGTCTCTTGGCATGGAGCAGACACTCACGATTTGTAACGTATCGACGAGTGCAATGGTGCGTGAATGCAAGCTGTCATTCATTACACGTGCCGGCGTAGAGATTGGCGTGGCTTCCACCAAGGCTTTTACAACCCAGTTGACGGCACTATTCATGCTGACGCTTGCGCTGGCACAGGTGCATGGACAGATGACCGATGCGCAAGAGGCTGAGCACGTTAAAGCCCTGCGACATTTGCCTGCTGGAATCAGTGCTGTGTTGGCACTTGAGCCACAGATCATGGCCTGGTCGGATCGCTTTGCCGCAAAAGAAAATGCGTTATTTTTAGGGCGTGGCATGCATTACCCTATCGCGCTCGAAGGCGCACTCAAGCTCAAGGAAGTCAGCTATATCCACGCGGAGGCCTATCCTGCCGGTGAGCTCAAGCACGGCCCCCTGGCGCTGGTGACAGAGCAGATGCCTGTCGTCACAATTGCTCCCAACGATGCATTACTCGAAAAGCTTAAATCGAATATGCAGGAAGTGCGCGCACGTGGCGGCGAGTTGTATGTATTTGCCGATGCGGGTACAAAAATTGTCAGCAGCGAAGGGGTGCACGTGATTCGCATGCCGGAAAACTATGGTGCGCTCTCACCGATCCTGCACACGATCCCATTGCAGTTGCTGGCTTATCACACGGCGTGTTCGCGCGGAACGGATGTGGATAAGCCGCGCAATCTCGCAAAAAGCGTGACGGTGGAGTGAGCATGAGCAAAACTATGCGAGATCCATATGACACTCTTGGCGTCGCCTCCAATGCAACGGTAGAAGAAATCAAGCAGAGCTTTCGTCGAAATGCTGCTTTTTATCATCCTGATCGCAATCCCTCCCTTGATGCCGCTGAGCGGTTTCGAGAAATTAAGGACGCCTATACTTTGCTCTCTGACGAAACACGACGTGAGGCGTTTGATCAAAAGCGCCAGAAGCAATTGCTAGACGATCCGGATGCTGTAGCACGCACCATTTGGAGAACGTATCTGGGAGGCATTCCAGCATGAGGATGTCTCCATACTTTTCTCAACTGAAGGATTCCTATCAAAGCGAAATCGACGATTTGCGGTTTGATTCCGTCGGCAACGATGTCCTGGAGCAACGACTTGCAGAAAAGCGGCGTGCATTCAAGGAGTTGCTTCCAATGATGGAATGTGCGCCTGAGATGGTCGCAGCGACATTCCATGGCAGTATCTCAGTGAATGACCGGGCACTGATGGAAACATATGTCCTGCAACACCCTGATGCGCTCCCGACGTGGGATATCGTATCCGGGAGTCTGAGCGTTCGCGCGGATCACGATGCCTTGATCGCTCTCGCCCTGAGTGCAGAGGGGGGCGATGCGTTTCTTGTCACGATGGCGTGTCTTCAGTTCCTTTTTGATGTGCAGGATGACCAGTTCGTATCGCAAGCAGATGACAGTGATGAGCTCGATCACGCGGATGAGCAAGACGTGGAGGATGACGAGGACGAGAAGGTTGAAGATTGGCTTAGTAAACACGGTTTTGACAGGAGAAGTACAACATGAACCATCCAATAATTGCTGTAGTTTCACGTATGGTTCAAGAAGGTGACGCACATGAGGCCGAGCGCGCGCTGGTCGCGGTGGCCGATGAAGAGGGTGATCTGGTTCTTTCCGAGGTGATTGAGTCAATGCCACCGCGTGATCTGGTTGCAATTCTTCGGGAGCATGATGCTTCTCACCCCTCGATCGTTGGCGTACTTGTCACACCGGCCAGTTTTCTGAAAGCCCTCGCCATGGAAGCCAAGTACAACGACCGCACCCATGAAGCACTGCGTGGCATGATCAATATGGTTCTTTTTCGCGAGGATGAGCCTGATCCGTTTATTGAAGCAATGGGTGATTCTGAACATGGGATTCTGGCCTTTGCAGATTATTTTTCGGATTATCACGAAGAGCTTGAGTTGTTCTTTCAGAACGGTACGTTTACGTTTCTGGATTGCGATCCACTGGTCCTTCCAAAAGACGACCGCGATCTGGAAGAGTCGGAGATGGGGTCTGGTTTTCGCCAACCTACAGATAGTCTTCAAGACATCCAGGATCAGGACTGGCGCGAATTGGCCTGGCGCCTGCGTTGCGAGCACTATGGAGTCTTTACTGAGCTGTTAAAAACACTGCGTGGCCGGCGACGCAACGCAGCGGTTCCTGTTGAAGACGCAGATGAAAGCGTCGATAAACTTCTGAAGGGCTCCAGCGACGATAAAGAGGAGAGTTTCCTTTGAGTCGTCTGGTTGGCTACGATGCCCGTACGCCTTTTGAAAAAGCCTGGCTCCATGGCATCGCTTCAGGCATCATTGATAGCGATGTTTCCGAGCGCGTTGCCCGCGATGGAGGCAAGGCCATTCGCCAATTTGCGTCCGTACTGGGATCAGATCATCTTCGCATAGACCTGGAACGGGCGCTGCGATCCATGCTGGCACTGATCAACCTGAACCTCGAATATGAAACGGGCAATGATGCGGGCAAGGCGGCGCGATCCATTGCTGTCAATGGGATCGGACACCACACACGCGAGGCTGCACGCCATATGAAGGCAGCAGGCTACGATGTCCGGGGGATTGTCACAGAGCGCGCATTCATGGGTTTTCATAGCTACCAAACCATGATTCGCGAAAGCGAGAATGCCGTCAAAAGATTAGAGGCTGCGCAGTGGGCGCTGGCTGCAATAGGCTACAGCGCATCTGTTGACGCCGTGCATGCAAGCCTGGGTATTCGTACCGCATTACTTTTTATGATCTTCAAGCCGAACACGCAATGGGCGGGAGACATGGCTGGCTTTGAATCCATGCTTCGGACTGTGCGTGCCAAGGCGAAAAGCAAAAAGGTTACCGTTCCAACCTTCGTCTCGGAGGATCTTGAACGGGTGGTTGCAGAAGAATGCGCATTCCTGACGCAGAAGATTTTTGAGATGATTTTGGACGACAGTCTTGAAATCCATCAGCTTGCTTCGTCCTACGATCTCGCTGCCTTAATTCTCGCACCTGGTGCGGCAGCCTTTGCTGATAGCGCAGAAGAGCTCTACACCTCGCACTGGGTGAAGTTGTCCGGCGGAGCGGACGATGAAGATGTGCTGCTGTCACTGATGCTGTCGGGAGTCTTCTTTGAAAAGGCCAAGAGAGCCCTCACGGTTGCGCAGGCCAAGCTGATTGCCGAGAAGCTGAACCAGCCTCCTGCTGAGTCTGGCGTTGTTGCATGGCTGCAGAGCAATGCACCGCACGCACTTCAGGAGGATTTGCTAGGACTGTGGCAACACTTCTGGGAGGAGGCGAATGCGCTGCATTTCGGTTCGCAGGCAGACCGGCTGGACTACGTGAAAGCATCAACAAGGGTAGGCAGAGTGCGAAAGTAACCTGACCCCTGTCACAAACTTGATTTGCACGACCGCTCAGGCGCAAATCAAAATGATGTTGTTGAGCTCTGACTCGGCCATTTCGTTCATTTTCGTCATGTTCTCTGAAAGACTACTCAGATCCAGCGGTGTAGACGGCGCGGCAGGATCCATGTTCATGATCTCCGCGTACATCTCGATGAGCTCTTCGAGGGCACTCACGCTTTCTGCGGCATCAGGATCGAGATCAAAGCCTTCCTGATCCTGAAAAAAACCATCCATGAAGGCGTCGAGTTCTTCGCCCCGAATGCGTGCCTGTGACATCAGCTCGGTGAGCGAAGCCGGGTTCTCGAGAGGTGTCAATGTGAACGGATCGTCTTGATCCGTGTGCGCTTGCAGTGCATGCCACAACTGATTCAGAAAAACATCCTGCACCTCGCTGAGCGCCTCTTCGGAGTCAAGCTCCGGAAAAGCATCATCCCAAAGTGCATTTAATTCAAAAACGGGATCAACAACAAAGAGGCTTGCAATCGCGCCCATGAAGGCAGCCCTGACTTCATGAAGTTTGTAGGGGCAATCGTATTTGGTCAGCAGACGCTGAACGTCGAGGTTGATTTCAGTTTCGGAGGAGTAAGGCGTGGGCATGATTTTGGGCAGAAAGAGTGGTTAGGCGATGCATCCATCATAACCACAAGTGTTTATTCGCCACATCACGTGATGGCGCAACGCTTCACTTTAAAAGATGTGCCGCTGGAGGCTTATGGTGCCAGCCGTTCCCGCATCCAAAGACCGTCAGGTTGGCGTCGATACGCAATACGATCATGCAGGCGCGATGCACGTCCCTGCCAGAACTCCCAGTAATCGGGCTTTAAACGGTAACCGCCCCAGTGAGGCGGACGTGGTGGGTGCAGCCCGAATTTCAGCCCATACTCAGCGGCCTTCGCAACGATCGTGCTGCGCCCCGGGATCACCGTGCTCTGCGGCGATGCCCAGGCTCCGATCCGGGAGGTCAGGGGGCGCGATGCAAAATAAGCGTCTGACTCCTGGTCGGATACTTTTTCAACGCGACCTTCGATTCGCACCACACGCTCGAGTGCTACCCAGTGGAACTGCAGCGCCGCATAGGGTGTTGCCTGCAGCTCCTGCCCCTTTCGGCTGTTGTAGTTGGAATACCAGACCAGGCCGCGCTCATCAAAGTCTTTGACCAATACTGGCCTGCTCGAGGGGCGCCCCTCTTTGTCCACAGTGGAGAGGGTCATCGCGTTGGGTTCAAGAACATCTCGTTTGAGGGCGTCATCAAACCACTCCCTGAACTGGAGCACAGGGATGCTAGCGGTCTCATCCTCATCCAGAGAGCCCAACTCATAACTTTTACGCAGGTCTGACAGGGGAAGCTTGTCGCTCATCATTTATTTCCGAATGCACTCCAACGGGAGTCGTGATTCATCATACGAGCAATACAATTGAAAGGGTTGAGAGACATCAACCCACGGCAAGATAAGTGAACTGAACGCAAGCACTATAAGTAAGTAATATGGGGTGACTGGCAAGCAGCCGACTCCGCCATGATGTCGCGTATCCGTCACGAGGCAGAAAAGCGCACAGACATCGAGATTGGTGCCAAGAAAAAGATCAAGCATCAACTTGAAAAGATACATAAGCGGGAGTAGTAGATATAAATCACCTTTCTTTATGTAAAAAGAAGAAATAGAAAAATTATTTATTGAATGACTGGATAAATATTTTTGGAAATGGAGGTGGTTTTGATGGGTTTTGACTTAAAAAATAAGATTAATTTAGTAAAAAGAAGAAATATTGCTATTTATGTGAGTATTTCCCCCAAATGGTTTGACATGGACAAAATAATCAGTCATAATCTTTTGCTCTGCTTCAGAAACACAACGCGAAAGCGAAAATGAAGAAAAAAGCAGAAAGCAAGACCGAATAAGAAACAAGATTTACACGCTCTTTAAAAATTTGACAACCGATAAGTGTGGGCGCTTGGAATGAGTGCGCAGGCATTGTGGCTGTAACAGGTCATGATGTTGCAAACGAAATCAAGTGCTCACTTGAAGTGAAATAGTACGAAGTTGGGAGTTAAATCCTGATTGAAATACGAAGTCACTTCCTTTGAGTAGCGACGTATAACCGGTATGGGGCTTCGGTCTCATGCTATGGAAAATACGAAATATACAGAGATTAAACTGAAGAGTTTGATCCTGGCTCAGATTGAACGCTAGCGGGATGCCTTACACATGCAAGTCGAACGGCAGCGCGGACTTCGGTCTGGCGGCGAGTGGCGAACGGGTGAGTAATGTATCGGAACGTGCCTAGTAGCGGGGGATAACTACTCGAAAGAGTAGCTAATACCGCATACGCCCTACGGGGGAAAGGGGGGGATCGCAAGACCTCTCACTATTAGAGCGGCCGATATCGGAT
>CANCOC010000022.1 GCA_947379755.1 Alcaligenaceae bacterium
AATTTACTTCAGTACCTTCCTAACAGTGTCCTGGCCGCAGTGGTCATAGCTTCTGCGATCGGTTTGATCGAGATTACAGACTTAAAAAGAATCTACCGTATTGAACAGTGGGAGTTCTGGTTATCACTCGTCTGCCTGGTCGGGGTTGTCGTGCTCGGTGTCATCGCAGGAATTTGTCTGGCAATTGCGATCGCTGTGCTGGCTTTTTTGTGGGAAAGTTGGAGGCCGCACTCGGCCATTCTGGGGAGAGTGGACGGGCTGAAGGGCTATCATGATATCAGCCGCTATCCTGATGCAAAGCTTGTCCCGGGACTGATCCTGTTTCGCTGGGATGCACCACTGTTCTTTGCGAATGCCGAGTTATTTCAGGATCGGGTCCTCGACGCTGTTGCCGCCTCCAGCAAGCCTGTCAGATGGATTGTTGTCGCTGCGGAACCCGTAACGAATCTGGATGTGACCGCTTCCGATCTGGTGAGCGAACTGGATGAAACGTTGCTCACAGCTGGAATTGAGTTGTGTTTTGCAGAGATGAAAGATCCGGTAAAAGACAAGCTCAAACGTTTTGGACTATTTGCACAGATTGGAGAAGATGTCTTCTTTCCTACTGTGGGTGATGCTGTAGATCAATATATCAAAACTTTTTCGATCGAATGGGAAGATTGGGAAGATAAGCATGCATGATCAATGACGCGTGTTGACATGGTCCATACTCATTAAGTCAGGGTAGTGATTTTCGGGGTGGAGCCTGCTATCGTGAACGGATGCTATGGTGTGAAGCGCGCCTGCCCCAGATCGTAGTGTGGTGCATTCAAGTAAATCGAATCAAGGTGATGAACATGCGTAAATTAATAATCGCGTTACAAATGCTGGTGCTTGTTTCACTGGCAGGTTGTGGCTATAACGAATTTCAAACCAAAGATGAACAAGTCAAAGCAAGCTGGTCCGAGGTGCTGAACCAGTACCAGCGTCGTTCAGATTTGATTCCAAATCTTGTGAACACCGTCAAGGGTGAGTCGAAGTTTGAGCAAGATACGCTGACCAGGGTTGTCGAGGCGCGCGCGCGCGCGACATCTATACAAGCCACACCTGAGCTGATCAACGATCCACAAGCCTTCCAGAAATTCCAGCAGGCTCAGGGCCAGCTCACTTCGGCGTTATCAAGATTGTTAGTGGTTTCTGAGAATTATCCCAGTCTTAAAACGAATCAGGGCTTTCGTGATCTGCAAGCCCAGCTCGAAGGCACTGAAAATCGTATTACTGTTGCACGCAACCGCTACATCAAGTCTGTTCAGGAATATAACGTGACGCTGAGATCATTCCCGAGCAACCTGACTGCAATGGTGTTTGGTTACAAGGAAAAGCCAAACTTCACCGTTGACAATGAAAAAGAAATTGCAAAACCACCTGGAGTGAATTTTGATACTGCACCATCAGGTCCAGCCGGCGCCGCTCCTGGAGTCACAAAGTGATGATGCGCGGCGCTGTTCTAAAGATGGCGCAAATATTTCTTCTCATCTCCGGCTTGTGCCTTGCAGGGATGGCGCTATCACAGACGGTCATCCCCGCGTTGACTGGGCATGTTGTGGACCAGACCGGAACACTTTCAAGAGAGCAACAATCGAGCCTTGAGCAAAAACTGGTTGCTTTTGAAGCACGAAAAGGAAGTCAGCTGGTCGTATTGTTGATCCCGACCTCTAAGCCTGAACCAATTGAGTCCTTCGCGATTCGCGTGGCAGAGCGCTGGAAGCTCGGTCGCAAAAAAATTGACGATGGTGCAATCCTGATCGTTGCCAAAAATGATCGGACCGTACGCATTGAGGTGGGCTATGGGCTCGAAGGTGTATTAAATGATGCCATGAGCAAGCGGATTATTGAAGACGGCATTATTCCCAGATTCAGGCAGGAGGATTTTTTTGGTGGAATTGCTGCCGGTGTTGATCAGATGATCCGCGTCATCGATCGGGAACCACTCCCCAAACCCGCAAACACAGCAACCAGCGACCCTGCCGGCCTGACACAATATGCACCCGTGCTCTTCATCCTCGCATTGGTGGTGGGTGGCGTGCTTCGCGCAGTGCTCGGTCGTGTCCCAGGCGCACTCATCACTGGCAGTGTGGTCGCGTTCATAGCGTGGCTGTTTGTCGGAGGTCTCTTGATTGCGATCATTGCAGGTGTGCTGGCTTTGTTTATGACCTTGCTGGGTGGTGGGCTTGGACGCCATGCCTTAAACAGCTACTCCAGCGGCAATGGACGAGGTGGTTTTGGAGGAGGCGGTTTTGGAGGAGGAGGGGGCTTTAGTGGTGGTGGCGGAGGTTTTGGTGGCGGTGGCGCCTCGGGGAGATGGTGATATATGGATATCAAACGCATCATCAGACATTTGAGCATCAGCCGTAGAGAGGTTCGGCGGGCCTTCCCGCCGGCAGCGCTCCAGGCGATTGAACATGCTATCCAGACAAGTGAACAGATCCACTCAGGCGAACTGCGTTTTGTGATCGAAGGCGCACTTGAGGGTGCGCCCCTTTATCGCGGTCAGTCCGCGAGAGAACGTGCTCTTGATGTGTTTGCACAGCAACGCGTCTGGGATACAGAAGAAAACAGTGGATTGCTGATCTATCTCTTGCTGGCAGATCGAGCCGTAGAAATTATTGCGGACCGAGGCATTCACGCCAGAGTTGATCCTCAGGAATGGCAAGTGATCTGCCGACAGATAGAATCTGCATTCAGGCAATCAGACTTTACTGTAGGTGCACTTGGCGCAATCCACGCAGTGACACACCACTTGTCAAAACATTTTCCTGCCCATACACCACCACAGCAGAATGAGTTGCCAGACCAGCCCCTCATTCTGTAAGAGCGAGATGATGCATGTAAAGCCCTCTCAGCTGCTGACGGACTTTGCTGCAATTCCCAGGAAGATCAGCCCCCATCCCTGAAGCATGAATTCGATCGCCAGTAGCAGGC
The DNA here is from genome assembly GCA_947379755.1 of Alcaligenaceae bacterium. GTDB lineage: Bacteria > Pseudomonadota > Gammaproteobacteria > Burkholderiales > Burkholderiaceae_B > Zwartia. Next base: position 2,962 of record CANCOC010000022.1, read on the forward strand.
CAGGCACCCACAGACTCGTGCTTGGCCACCCTTTCAGAATGAGAAAGCCCATCAAAATAGAGAGCGCAGAGGAGAGTAACAACCAGAACCATTCGCGAAATACATGGTGCTGGAAAGCCTGAATCAAACGCAAGGCCCCAGTGACAAAAAACATTGCTGCAAGCCAGATCGTCAGTCCGCCCAGGGCAGGAATGGGATACATCCAGATCAGCACGCCAACTGCAACATAAAACAGCGCAAAGATCCACTGAATCGATACACTTTTCCACCCTGCAGACTGCGTCGCGTGCATAGCCTGAAGCACACCCCCAAGAATTGCCATGGCTCCAATCATTCCAATCGAAATGAACGAGTACATAATTTGTCCAAAGGTGCCGATCACGCCAGCGACAAGAAGAAGTGCACCTACCCAGATGAGTGCAGTGGCATGTTTACTGGCAGCACCTAATATTTCACTCTGTTCGACACGCATTTGTGAGATCGTAAAGTCAGTCATGGGTTACTCCTGATTGATCATGATTGATGCTCATCTTAATCCTAACCCGTCATCATTTTTATACGTATTTTTAATGGTTCTTGTACCTGTTTATTTCATTTAATTCAATAGGTTAGTAACAATTTCTAACAGTTGTAAAAGATACATTTTTCCTGATAAATACAAATGCAAATGCGTACAATTCGCATTCAGATTGTTTAAAAGGATTTAATGTGCCGACTGTTTCTACTCACAAACATGCGTTCAGACTTTCTTATTCTGTATTAGTTATTTCATTGCTGTTTTGCCAGGACAATACATTCGCTGGTTCAGTCGGGGATGAGCCAGGCTCGCAACCTGCCAGCTCAATTCTTCCGCCCCCTGTACCGACCTCTGTATTTGAACCTGTCACGATTCATGGCATTTCCGATAAACAAACACCGTGGTTTACAGAGACATCCCGCAAAGAGCTCGATTCTCTTCAAATACTGAACTGGAATGATTTTGGCCAAAGGGCCGAACCTGGCATTTACTTTAATGAAAGCAACCAAAGTATCAACGTACGTGGCCTCGATCAAAATCGGGTATTGACGCGCATAGATGGGATCAGGCAAACATGGCTCAGTGATATCGCGCGTGGGGTGCGCGGCGGACTGAACACCATTGATTTTAATACTCTGTCAGTCATTGATATTGTGCGTGGTGCTGACTCAAGCTCAGCGGGTTCTGGGGCGCTTGGCGGGGTCGTGGATGTGCGCACACTCAATCCTGAGGACTTGCTTGTCAACGGCAAGTCTTTCGCAAGTTTGTTAAAGGGCGGGTACAGCTCAAAAGACAATAGCTGGTTCACAAATGTAGCGCTAGCTGGCCAAATTGCTGCACACACGCAGCTTCTGCTCCAGGCGGGACTACAGAACGGTGATGAAACCGGCAATATGGGCACGATCGATACCTACGGTCTCTCGCGCACAACGCCAAACCCTGATCATTATCTTCAGCAAAACTATCAGTTCAAACTGATACAGAAACTACAAGGTGGGCACACATTCGCTTTGTCAGGTGCCTATTTCGATCGTGAGGACAATACACAGAACTTGGCGGCATCCCAGTTTATCTACGTTCCAGCTACTAGCAAATTGCAAAGTACTGCCAAGCGTGAAAGTCTGGCAATTGATTATGCATGGAAGGCAGAACATTCAAATGCACTGTTCGACACAATCGATGCAAAAATCTATTCGCAACGGGTCAGTCTGAACAGTAATCTTGATGCTGTTCGGCGCGTCACACCGGTAGGAGATTACTCCCGTAACAATTCACTAAAAGAAGTGACGAATGGGATCAGCACAACTCTGACCAAGGCAATCCCCGGAGAAGTGAGCCAGCTTTGGACTGTCGGTGGGGAATGGTATGAGAATACTGCGGACCAGTCCTCCAAGGGGCAAGATAACTGCCCTGTGAAATTCAGTCCTTATTCTCCATGCAAGTTCCTACGAACCAATCAGTCTGAAATGCCGCAAGTCAAGGGTAGTCAGTTAGGCATATGGACTGAAAATACTATAGGTTTTGCGAATAACGTTTTTGCACTAACGCCTGGTCTGCGATACGACACATATGAGCAAAAGCCGCAAAGAACAGAAGGTTTTCAGAGCAATGCAGTCGGCGGGCAAATGATGCCTGCATCTCGCGCAAGTGCAGTGTCGCCTAAATTATTAGCGACCTGGTCACCATCCAGGCATGTCAATTTGTTCGCAAAATATGCTTTTGGGTTTAACGCACCGAGTCCGACACAACTCTATAGCAGATATGGTTCACCGGGCACCTATCTGGTCTCAGGCAACCCAGATCTGAAACCAGAAACCAGCAACGGCTGGGAACTCGGCACTCAACTTGGAGATGATGCGCTCAACGGTTCTCTGACCTATTTTGACAATCGCTATCAAAACTTTATCGAAGCCGTCAATCGTCCGGGTAACGCAATTTATCCGTATTACGTACAGAGTTTTGAAAATCTCGAAAGCGTACGTATTTACGGCATCGAAGCCAAAGCATCGTGGAAATTTGCGACCGGTTGGCGCACTTTTGGTTCGCTTGCCTGGGCGATGGGTGAAAACGAAAACACCCGCCAGTCCCTAAACTCCGTTGCACCACTGACCCTTATTGCAGGGATTGCCTATAGCCAGCAGGCATGGGGAGTTCAGGCCCAGGTAACGGCAGCTGCGGCACGTTCAGATGTGACATACCCAGAAAAATCCAGCAGCGTGAAATATGCGGATTTCAAAGCACCTGGTTACGGGGTCGCTGATCTGACCGCTTATTGGGTCCCTTCAGCAGTAGATGGTTTGCGCTTGCAGGCCGGAATTTATAACGTCTTCAATCAAAAATACTGGAATGCGTTGAATGTTCCGACTGCTGGAGGGGTAGCGATTCCAAGAGCGATAGATTTTTATTCATCTCCTGGTCGTAGCGTTCAAATTTCTATGACCTATCAGTACTGACATGGAGGATCATATGTTTGAGTTACTCAATCGCCCAGAGCACCATTCAAAAATTGACGCACAGAACCATCGTGTTTCCACCATCCATAAACTTTATCAGCAACTGGCACCTGCAAGCCAGAATAAACGCGCACGGGATGTGGCAAAAGATTTAGGAATCACAGAGGCACAATGGGTCGCATCGCAATGTGGTGGATTGCGATCCATTCCATTAGCAGGCAAACCACTGGATATTTTCAGTCAACTGGGCAGGCTAGGACGTGTGATGGCTCTGACGCGCAATCCCTGGTGCGTTCACGAGCGGCATGGGAGCTATTTAAATATTCGCCCACACATGCCTGTAGGGTTGGTTCTCGGTCCTGATATAGATTTAAGAATGTTTTTTTCAACATGGTCACATGTATGGGCCGTTGAAGAATCAGGTCGAAGCAGCTTGCAGTTTTTTGATCAAGCGGGTGATGCCATCCATAAAGTCTATTGCACGGCACACTCGCATGCATCTGAGTATGTTTCGATTGTTGGCGAATATGCGAGCGCGGAAGCAATTTGGCCAGTACCCGTTATGTACCCTGCTGATGTTGTTCAGCACGAACTTGATGAAATGAACCCTTTAGGCGAACATCCTGCAGGCAATCGAGGCCTGGGTCGTTTTCGGCAAGCCTGGCTGGCGATGAAGGATACGCATGATTTTTATCCTCTGCTCAAGACCTTTAATATCTCGCGAACAGGGGCATTGAAGGCAGCAGGAGAGGACTTGGCAAAACGTATCACGCCCGAAGCTGTCGAAGATTTGCTTTATTGTGTCGCGCGCAGCGGATTGCCGATTATGTGTTTTGTTGGTAATCGCGGCATGCTGCAAATTCATTCCGGTTCAGTACTAAACATCCGTCGTACCGGTCGCTGGTTAAATATCCTTGATGTAGATTTCAATTTGCATCTTGATACAACCAAAATTGACTCCGCCTGGATCGTTCGCAAACCAACCGTAGACGGGTGGGTGACTTCCATGGAGTTATTCGCTCAAACAGGAGAGCTCATTGTCCAGTTTTTTGGTGCACGTAAACCAGGTATACCTGAACAAACTGCATGGACAGATCTGTTAACAGCCCTGAGTCTTGAGCCGCTTACCCGATGAAGGTTTCGCTTAAATTTACTTTATGCACACTCACGCGCGGCATGTGCTTCGCGTGGTTCACAAGTCTGGCATGTATGACGTCAATTTCAGGGCAGGCTTTTGCCCACAACTCACCTGGGCAACTGAATGGCTGTCAGTCCCAACGCGTGGTCGCGCTTGGTGGGACTGTAACTGAAATCATTTTTGCCTTAAATCAGGAACACAAGCTGGTAGGTATCGACCTGTCAAGCGTATACCCTGTTCAGGCCAAAGCAATTCCTTCTGTTGGGTACTATCGTCATGTTCCCGCAGAAGGCCTGCTGCGTTTACAGCCCGATCTGATTATCGCTTCAGAAAATGCGGGCCCGCCGCACGTGATTGAGCAACTCAAAGCCCTGGGGATTCGTATCCAGACCGTTTCTGATCAAGCCAGCCTAGAATCGCTCCATCTTCGGATTGAACAAATTTCTGCGTTGCTTTGTGTGCCTGGACGTGGGGTGGGCCTGCGCAGTGATCTGGATCAAAATATGGAGCGCGTGCTGCAAATTCCTGTCTTGCGTGAGAGCGTCATGATGGTGGTGATGCGTGCAGGCAAGTTGTTAGGTGCAGGCAGGGACACGCATGCTGCAAAAATAATCGAGTTAGCTGGACTCGATAACATCCTGAGTGATCATCGTGGGTATTGGCCAGTTTCTGCTGAGATTGCCAGCGTGCGAAAGCCCTCTGCAATCATTGTGACAAGCAGTTCTGTCCGATCCATGGGGGGACTTGAGGCCATGCGTGAACATCCTGCTATTCGGACCACACCTGCCGCGATGCAAGCAAAGATCATTGAACTTGATGATTTACTTGCACAAGGCATCGGACCCCGCGTGCCACTGGCCATAGAAACAATCCGACATCGCGTGGCACACAAATGACCCGATCAAAAGCAAGCGGAATTCTCATTGCTTTACTTGTGATGGCGCTTTTAGGTTCGATCTCAAATGGTGCTTACCCGATTCCTGCATCCGCTTTTCTACATTGGATCGTCGGACAAACATCTGCACTGGATGAAATTTCACGCAATGTTCTGCTCGATATCAGATTGCCGCGTGTTGCTCTCGGTGTACTGGCCGGCGCTGCACTTGGAATCTCAGGTGCAGCGATGCAAGCACTGTTTCGTAACCCCCTCGCAGAACCCGGTCTGGCAGGACTGACCGCAGGAGCAAGTTTAGGAGCAGTGGCTGCAATCGTCCTCACGTCAGGTGGGTTTGTGTTAATTGCATGTTCAGCCTTTGTGGGCAGCATTTTGTCAACTTACGCTGCGTATGTGCTGGGACGATTATCAAACTCTGTTGCAGGACTGTTGCTGGCAGGCGTTGCCATTAACGCACTGACATTCAGTCTCGTAGGGCTCGTGATTATTTCTGCCGATGATGCGCAGTTGCGTGATCTGACGTTCTGGAGCATGGGAAGTCTGGCTGGTGCGAGCTGGCACATGATAAGTATTCTCGGGCCTTTATTACTGATGGGGATCGTAGCGTTGCTGAGTTGCTGGCGGGTACTCAACGCACTGCTGCTTGGTGACCGTGAGGCCCAGCAACTGGGCTATGCAATGACACAGGTGCGCAGGCACCTGATTGTGATGGTTGCGCTGACCGTGGCCCCCATGATTGCTGTGACAGGTGGGATTGGATTTGTAGGGCTCGTCGTGCCGCATCTGGTGCGGATGTGGTTAGGTGCCGATCATCGCTGGGTACTTCCGGCCTCTGCTCTTGCAGGAGCGCTGGGCCTCACGCTGGCGGACTGGCTGGCGCGTGTGGTGATTGCACCAGCAGAAATACCAATTGGCCTGATCACGAGCCTGATTGGTGGCCCATTTTTTATCTGGTTACTCATAAAAGGCCGCGCATGACGAATAAAGCGATCATGGCTAATCACATCAGTGTCTGCCGTCAACAATCCAAAGTCCTGGATGATCTGACATTTGAAATGCGTGCGGGTCGCCTGATGGGAGTTCTAGGAGCGAACGGCGCAGGAAAAACATCATTGCTATGCACACTAGCCGGCGAACTCTGTATCCATTCAGGCCAATTGCTGATCGATGGAAATCTGTTGAGTCAGTTGAGTGCAAAGGAGCAGGCGCGCGTGCGCGCCGTCTTGCCTCAACACTCGGCCCTGAGCTTTAATCTCGATCTCTTCGAAGTGATCAGCATGGGTGCATATCCATTTCCTGAAGCCTCAACGTTCCAGATCAACCAGTGGGTAGAGCGTTCGATCGACGATTGCGATTTACGGCATCTCAAAGGGCGCAAATATATCGAACTGTCGGGTGGTGAACAACAGAGAGTCCAACTGGCACGTGTACTTGTTCAAGCAAGAGCCATTGCAGAACGTCATGGACACGCTTATGTTCTCCTTGACGAGCCCTCGGCCAGTCTCGACCCAAAACACCAACATCTGATCATGTATCAAATTCATCAACTCGCTGCGCAGGAACAATTCAGTGTCCTGATCATCATGCATGACATCAACCTTGCAGCCCGTTGGTGCGATTCGATCATGTTGCTCAGAGAGGGGAGAGTGATCGCACACGGCCCTCCTGCTCTCGCACTGACCTCGGCCTCACTTTTACAGACTTACGATATTCCTATGTATGTTGGTCCTCATCCGTTATTAGCAGATTGCGTATGGGTGTTGATGAATGAAGTCACGCATGAATGAATAGTGATGCCCAGCGTGTGATTTATTGCAAGTTCTGGGTACCGAGTCCAAGCAGTAAATCTCTTGCGTGCACACAGGCAGCTTCAAGTTTTTGCTTGCTGATTTCATCAGATTGCTGACTGTTCTTGACGATTTTCATCACTGCTGTACCCAGTTGATTAAAGAGCGCCTTGACCGAATCCTGGCGATTAACAGGTTCTGAAAGATGCTCCGTTAAAAAACGGCCCAGGTTTTCTGGAGTGTTCCAGATGCCTCGCTGGTACTGATTCGCTTCCATGGTGAACTCCCCAAGGAACAATCTGCTTAGCGCTTGCACTCTGGTTTGAATCCAGCTGACGAAATCTTCCCTCGTCATTTCTCCCGCAAAAGTATTTTTGATCACATCCGAGGCAAACTTTCGCACGATCTTATTGACCTCATGCGCGGAGTTCAGGGGAGGTAATGATGCTGATCCGATTTTTATTGAATCGCTGCGCGAGGGAGACTGAAGGTGTGCTCTGGGTCTGTTGATCATGAAGTGTCGTCTAATTCATTGTGCGAGGTGCAATGTTAATCCCTGAGTGTTCGTTCACGAGGGATTTCTGTCGTGAGAACAGTTAAAATCAGCATTCATTACATTTGTTTAAAGAAGCTCTAATCATGGCTAAAAAAGAAGAGATTGATCCGGATACGCTTGCGCTGATCCAATGGTGCACTGAAGTTGAATCCTTTTTGGTCGCTGCTGGTGCCAGCTTGAAAGAAGCACAAGATCATATAGATGAACAGGCGGAATGGTTTACAGATCAGTTTTATGATGGCCTGACCCCAGAAGAGGCAGCAAAAGCTGCGTTAAACGATTAAACAGGTCTATTTTCAGGATCTTCAAGTTTGATGCAGCACCCGCTAGTGCTAAAATCATACGCGTATTCCCTATGACAGCGCGGCTTTGCCGCGCTTTTTGTGACTAGAGCCCCGAGAATGATCACTATTACTTTGCCTGATGGCTCGCAACGCCAATATCCCGCACCCCTTACGGTTGCAGAAGTCGCGCAGTCCATTGGCACGGGCCTGGCGCGCGCCACCCTTGGCGGACGGATCACGACAGGTGAGACTACCCGTCTTGTTGATGCCTCACATTTGATTGAGCAAGACACCCAGTTGTCCATTGTGACGGCCAAAGATCCGGATGGCTTGGATTTGATTCGCCATTCAACGGCGCATTTACTCGCCTATGCGGTTAAATCCCTGTTCCCGGATGCTCAGGTCACGATAGGCCCTGTCATCGAAAATGGCTTCTTTTACGATTTTGCTTACAAGCGCCCCTTCACACTCGAAGACTTCGCTGCAATCGAAAAGAAAATGGCTGAACTCGTCAAGAAAGACGAGCTTGTGACACGCGAAGAATGGTTGCGCGATGATGCCGTCAAATATTTTCTTGGAATTGGCGAGTCATATAAGGCTGAAATCATCGCTGCAATTCCTGGTAATGAGGCAATCAGCCTATACCGGGAAGGCGATTTTATAGATCTCTGTCGTGGGCCTCACGTTCCGAATACAGGCAAGCTTAAAGTTTTCAAGTTGATGAAACTAGCTGGCGCCTATTGGCGCGGTGACAGCAACAATGAAATGTTGCAACGCATTTACGGTACCGCCTGGGCGACGAAAGAAGATCAGGATGCTTACCTTCACATGCTTGAAGAAGCAGAGCGGCGAGATCATCGCAAGATTGGTCGTGATCTTGATCTGTTCCACTTTCAGGAAGAAGGTCCCGGTCTGATTTTCTGGCATCCTAAGGGCTGGGCCATCTGGCAACAGGTTGAACAGTACATGCGTGATGTTTACCGCAACAACGGTTATCAGGAAGTAAAAGCACCACAGATTCTGGATCTTTCCCTATGGAAAAAAACAGGCCACTGGGATAACTATCGTGAAAATATGTTCACGACCGAGTCTGAGAACCGCACCTATGGCTTAAAACCCATGAATTGCCCTGGTCATGTGCAGATCTTTAATCACGGCCTGCACTCCTATCGCGATCTTCCATTACGCTATGGTGAGTTTGGTCAGTGCCACCGCAATGAGCCCTCTGGTTCCCTTCACGGCATGATGCGTGTGCGTGGCTTTACGCAGGATGACGGGCATATTTTCTGCACAGAAGATCAAATGCAGGACGAATGTGCAGCCTACACATCATTGCTCCAGAAGGTCTATGCAGATTTCGGTTTTCACGACATCCTCTATAAGGTTGCCACGCGTCCAGAAAAGCGTATTGGTAGTGATGAAGTCTGGGATAAAGCTGAAACTGCACTGATGGAAAGCCTGCGCCGTACTGGGTGCGAGTTTGAGATTTCTCCAGGTGAGGGTGCTTTTTACGGTCCTAAAGTTGAATACACACTGAAAGACGCGATTGGTCGTCACTGGCAGTGCGGCACGTTGCAAGTAGACTTCTCCATGCCAGAGCGTCTGGGTGCTGAATATGTTGATGCTACAGACACGCGTCGCGCCCCGGTCATGCTGCACCGCGCGATCCTGGGTTCGCTCGAACGATTTATTGGAATGTTGATCGAAAACCATGCCGGGGCTTTGCCCGCATGGCTCGCGCCTGTCCAGGCTGTCGTGTGCTGTATTTCAGAGCCCGCAGCTGCCTACGCAACTGAAATTGCACAAACCCTGAAAAAACAAGGCTTTAGAGTAGAATCAGACTTAAGGGCTGAAAAAATACCTTATAAGATTCGAGAACACAGCTTGCAGAAGGTTCCTTACATATTGGTGGTCGGTGAAAAAGAACGCCAGACAGGTGCTGTTTCTGTAAGAGGTCGTGGTGGACTTGACCTTGGTGTGATGCCAATGGGTGAGTTTGCAACATTGCTTTCTGAAGACGTGGAATTACGTCGCAATTCTAGCGTGCCTGCCATTCAGGCCGCTTAACTACTAGGAGTCGTCAACATCGCAACAGAAAAACCCCACCGCATCAACGGTGAAATCCGAGTTCCCGAAGTGCGTTTGCTTGGTATTGAAGGTGAACAGCTCGGTATCGTAAAAACTTTCGATGCTATCCGTATGGCAGAAGAAAGCGAAATAGACCTGGTCGAGATCGCGCCTAACGCCGAACCACCAGTCTGCCGCTTGATGGATTACGGTAAATTCAAGTATCAAGAACAAAAACGTCTGGCTGAAGCCCGTTCAAAGCAAAAGATTATTCAGGTCAAAGAAGTAAAGTTCCGACCTGCGACGGACGAAGGCGATTACCAGGTCAAACTGCGTAACCTCAAGCGTTTCCTCGAAGAGGGTGATAAAGCCAAAGTGACATTGCGTTTCCGCGGCCGTGAAATGGCGCATCAGGAACTTGGCATGCGTGTGCTCGAACGCGTGCGTGATGACCTCATGGATATGGCTGCTGTCGAAGCAATGCCAAAGCTTGAGGGACGTCAAATGGTGATGGTCTTGTCGCCACGTAAAAAAGTACCTGCGAAAGCCGAATCAGCATGATGTTGCGTGTCCTCTTTATACTGGATCCCTTGCATGCATTGAATGCATACAAGGATACCTCCGTTGCCATGATGCGTGCACTTGAGGCGCGCGGTCACTCTGTTAGCGTGGCAATGCAGGGTGATCTGTTTATCGAAAATGGTCAGGTTCTGGCAAGCGCTACATCGATCGCCCTGATACCGGGTGCAGATCTGCATGAACACGCTTGGTGGAGCGCCGTGGGTGCCCCACAAGATACGTTGCTGCAGGATTTTGGCGCGGTCATTATGCGCAAAGATCCACCGTTTGACATGGAATATGTCTATGCAACGCACATGCTTGAATATGCAGAAACGCTTGGCGCAAGAGTCTATAACTCTGGACATGCCATTCGTAACCATCCCGAAAAACTTGCAATTACTGAGTTCCCGGAGTTTACGGCGCCGACGCTGGTGACACGTGACATGTCACGTATTAAAGCGTTTCATGCCTTGCATCGAGACGTAATTGTCAAACCACTTGATGGTATGGGGGGAACAGGTATTTTTCGTCTCTCTGTCAATGAACCCAACCTCAATGCAATTCTTGAGTCACTGACTCACGATGGGCAGCGTTCCATCATGGCCCAGCGTTACATCCCAGAGATTAAAGATGGTGACAAGCGCATTCTACTGATTGGTGGAGAACCGGTGCCTTTCTGTCTGGCGCGTATTCCTCTGGCGGGAGAGACGCGTGGGAATCTGGCTGCAGGTGGGCGCGGCGTGGCCCAACCCCTCTCAGAGCGTGACTGGATGATTGCACGGGCAATAGCGCCAAAACTTTCTGAGCGCGGTCTGTTACTGGTCGGCCTGGATGTCATTGGCGACTTTGTCACTGAGATCAACGTTACCAGTCCGACCTGTTTTGTAGAAATTACAGATCAAACTGGTTTTAATGTTGCCGCTCGCTTTGTCGAGGCACTTGAGGCTGCGGTTGCAAAGGCGCAATAAACATGATTTCAATCATGGTGGTGGCGCATGTTCCTTTAGCCTCTGCGCTAGTGGAATGTGCCCGTCACGTTCTGGGTCACGATCCCTACGTGACGGCTGTTGATATCTTGCCCAATGAGTCTGCCTGCGATTGCTCTCATACGCTATCAGAGCAGATCATTGCTCTTGATCGCGGTGAAGGCGTGTTACTGCTCACGGATCTTCCTGGAGCAACACCGTCGAACATCGCTGTCCAGAGCTGTCATTTTGCCCAGGAAGCAGGCATCGCGAGTTGCGTTCTTGCCGGGGTGAATGCCTCCATGTTGCTGCGAGCCATTAATTATCGGCAGGGCAGTCTCGAGGATGTTGCAACGAATGCCCTGGCAGGAGCCACGCAGGCTTTGTTACGTGTAGACTAAGTGAATTCTTAATTATCCACTTTTAATTATGCCTCAGCTCGATATCGTTGTTTCTAATAAGCTTGGGTTACACGCACGTGCTGCTGCCAAACTGACTCAGCTTGCCGCACAGTTCAGCTGTGATATTTTTATTTCCAAAGGCGCCAAGCGCGTCAATGCAAAAAGTATTATGGGCGTCATGATGCTGGCTGCGGGAATAGGGACTACCATCACGATTGACGCAACAGGTGGCGATGCAGAAAAAGCCATCTCGGATATTCAGGCTCTGTTCGATGACAAATTTGGCGAAGGTCAATAACACTCTGGCTGAGCGTGCTGTCGGCCCCATGATGTGCCTGTACGGGCAGGGTGTTGCACGCGGCTACGCAATTGGTCGCGTAGTCGTCATGGGTGCAACAGCCCTTGAGGTAGCACATTACCGTATCGGTAAAGATTCGGTTGAGTCAGAAAAGCTTCGCCTGTCTCAGGCATTAAAAGCGACGCAGCTTGAAATGCAGGATATGGCAGATACTCTGCCTGATGATGCGCCCCGCGAACTCGCTGCATTATTGAGTGTCCACGGGATGCTACTTTCTGATCCATTGCTTGCTGATCAGGCACTGTCTTTGATCGAACACAAACATTACAACGCCGAATGGGCCTTGACGACACAAGGCCAGATACTCGGTGAACAATTCGCAGCGATGGAAGACGAGTACCTGCGTGAACGTGGTTCGGATGTGCGCCAGGTCATTGAACGTGTGCTAACGGTGCTTTCGGGTTCCTGCTCCATTATGAGTCTGGATCACGACGGCAACCAGGATGAGCCGCTGATCGTTGTTGCGCATGATATTTCTCCCGCAGACATGATTCGTCTGCGTGGTGCACGGTTTGCTGGCTTTGCAACGGATCTCGGCGGTACAACTTCACATACCGCCATTGTTGCGCGCAGTATGGGGGTTCCTGCTGTTGTTGCGCTTGGACATGTCCGCCACCTTGTCCGCGATGGTGACATGGTGATTCTGGATGGTGCGCATGGCACGATTCTGGTCAATCCATCCGAAGCCGCCCTGCAGGAATACCGCAGGCTGCAGCAAGCATACCGTGATGAGCGTGCTGAACTTGCGTTGCTAAAGGATGTTCCAGCAGAAACCCTCGATGGTATTCCCATTACGCTGCACGCAAACATCGAATTACCGGATGAGGCTGAGCTGGCAATGGCCAATGGCGCTAAAGGTATTGGCCTGTTTCGCAGTGAGTTTCTATTTATGGGGCGTGCAGACTTACCGAGCGAAGAAGAACAGTATCTTGCCTACTCGTCGGTTGTGCGCACCATGCAGGGAAGGCCCGTCACTATTCGTACGCTGGATATCGGAGCGGATAAGACGCTGGATGGTGAAGCCACTGTTGCCACGAATCCTGCCTTGGGTCAACGGGCTATCCGTTACTGCCTGGCGCATCCGGATCTGTTCGCCACACAGTTGCGAGCGATTTTGCGTGCATCAGTGCATGGCAAGGTCAGGATTCTGATCCCGATGATTGCACATATCCACGAGATCGTCGCAACCCGTGCGGCGATTGCTTCGGCCAGGCGTGAGCTTGACGCCCGCGGTCAGGCATATGCTCAAGATATCGAGCTGGGAGCAATGGTTGAAGTTCCTGCTATTGCGATCGCGATCGAACCTTTCGCAGCAGCGCTTGACTTCCTCTCGATTGGTACCAATGACCTGATCCAATACACGCTTGCGATTGACCGGGCAGATAATGAAGTTTCAGCGCTATATGATCCTTTGCATCCTGCCGTTTTACGCCTGATTGCAAATACCATCAATGCGGGAGTGCGCGTGGGTATACCCGTCGCGGTCTGTGGAGAGATGGCCGGTGATGCACATCTCACACGTTTGCTGTTGGGTCTGGGTTTGACTGAGTTTTCCATGCATCCGCAGCAACTTCTTGATGTCAAACGCGAAATTCGCGGAGCGCATTCAAACGCTTTAAGAAATAAGGTCGCAAATGCGCTCAACCGCGCCCAGGTGATTGATCCTGCTGAGCTCAATCACTAGATTGAGGCTCCCCGGATTTACAGGGCCGCTTCGCCTGTTTCACCGGTACGAATGCGTACGGATTGTTCTATGGCTGATACAAATATTTTGCCATCTCCAATTTTTCCGGTGCGTGCGGCCATTTCGATTGTCTCAATGCACTGAGTAACCATTTCGTCTGCCACGGCAGCTTCGACACGCAGTTTTGGTAAAAAATCCACGACATACTCCGCACCACGATAAAGCTCCGTATGTCCCTTTTGCCGTCCGAATCCTTTGACTTCCGTAACGGTGAGCCCCTGGATCCCTAACGTGGACAGGGCGATGCGGACCTCGTCAAGCTTGAAAGGCTTGATGATGGCGATAATGAGCTTCATGTGAAATCCTTGATCGATAGAGTCGTAATGCTAAGAATCAAAGCAATTTGTATGCCAGATTATTGGCCCCAATTATGATTGGTGAGATCTGCTTACGCTAACAATCACAATCGTGACGAGCACCATGTTGGTGCGCATAAAATTCTTAGCTGACGTTTCCGTGCAGCTCGCACCGTTTATGCGCGCGCCATTTTGGACACTTCAGGATTAAAATGTATGTGTATTCAATAGGAGCAACAATATGTCTAAGCCAAATGCATGGTTTGAAGGAGTTCAGAAAAACGTGTCTGACCTGATTGCGCGAAGCCCAGCCGCTGATATTGAGCGCAATGTAAAGGGCTTCATGGGACAGGCTTTTAATCGCATGGACCTGATTACGCGCGAAGAGTTTGATATCCAGGTTGACTTGCTCAATCGTACCCTTGCGCGGGTTGAGGTGCTGGAGACCCAGATTCATGCACTTGAACATCGCATCATTGCAATGGAAGCTGATCAGTCTTAAGATTTATCATGCGGAATGCACCCAGAGGCACAGGATAAGATTATCCAGTGCCTTTTTTTTATCAGTCAGTCGTTACATACTCTCTCAATTAAGCTGGAGAGCGTATGACCCTTGCTGTTTTGATGAGTCGGTCTCTAATTGGCCTGAACGCGCCGGTTGTCAGGGTTGAAACACATCTGGCAAATGGATTGCCTGCATTTACCATTGTTGGATTAGCTGATGCCGAAGTGAGGGAAAGTCGTGAACGGGTCAGGGCTGCGATTCAGAGTTCAGGCTTCACGTTTCCTTGTGGGCGACTAACTGTAAATTTGTCACCGGCTGATTTACCCAAAGAATCAGGCAGATTTGATTTGCCGATTGCCTTGGGAGTCTTACTGGTATCGGGTCAGATTGATATACCTGAACTTGCCACTCAACCTGATACCCTGGCTGGGGCTCCTGGGTTGAGTCATTGGGTCATAGCGGGTGAGCTTTCACTTTCGGGTGTTCTTGTTCCGATTGCAGGTGCAATTGCCATTGCATTATCTGTTGCACGAAACCAGCCTGGAGCAACCCTGGTACTACCAGCCGAGAGTGCCGATCAGGCCGCACATGTCCCTGGCATCAATATCCTGAGTGCGTTGTCATTGCGTGATGTGGTGTTACACCTTTGCGGCAAACAGTCTTTGCGCAGGGCTTGCCTCAAAGCAAAGAGTGCTTTGGATTGTGACAAAAGGGAGATCAATCGCTCTTCACCAGAGTGCATGTCTGACGTTCGTGGGCAGCTCATCGCACGTCGTGCGCTCGAAGTGGCGGCGGCTGGAGGTCACAGCGTTTTGTTAACCGGAACACCTGGCGTAGGCAAGAGCATGCTCGCCAAAAGACTACGTGGGATTTTGCCTCCTCTGACTGAGCAAGAGGCACTGGAGGTCGCTTCAATTGCAGCGTTTACCGGATTGCGCGAATTTACCTGGGGTGCGCGTCCCTTCAGGTCCCCTCACCATTGCGCCTCCGTTGCAGCCATGGTTGGTGGTGGTGCAAAACCCCGTCCAGGTGAGGTCACTCTTGCGCACAAAGGCGTTTTGTTCATGGATGAAATGCCTGAGTTTGATCGGCGTGTGCTGGAAGCGCTACGAGAGCCTCTAGAGTCCAAAGAGGTTTGTATCGCACGTGCAAACGTTAAAATTGATTTTCCAGCCGATTTTCAGCTGATTGCTGCAATGAATCCATGTCCCTGCGGCTGGAGCGGCCATATCGTTCGGCCGTGCAGCTGCCGTGCTGAGCAGATTGAGCGCTATAGGGGTCGTTTATCGGGTCCCTTGCTGGACCGAATTGATCTTTGCGTGCAGGTTGCTCAAACAGATGACGCATGGCTTGATTTGCCCAAAGGAGAGCCATCGGTATCGGTTCGCGAGCGAGTGATCGTTGCGCGTGATCGACAATATGACCGTCAGCAGTGTGCAAATAGCCATCTGGGTCCTGCACAGATCGAAACCTATTGCACGCTCACTTCAACTGCGAATGCACTGTTGTCCCAGGTCGTTCATTCCTATCGGCCCTCCGCACGCTCCATTCAACGTATCCGCAGGGTCGCGCGCACATGCGCGGATCTGGCTGGCTCTGACCTGGTGACTACCGAGCATATTAGTGAGGCGTTTCAGTATCGTCTGCAAAGAGGCTAGGGTGATTTGCCAAAACATGGAAATATGTCATATAATCAAAGGCTTTCCTGGAAAACCTCCAGGGAAATAAGTGGATCTGGGGTAATCAAGATTCGGTAGGGTTCAAAATTTCTATGTCGGCGGCATTATCGTCTGGGATAATTTTAGGAACACTGATCGGAGCACCTACAGGGCACAATTTTAAAATTCAGGATTTACTATGCCTAAGATGAAGACCAAGAAAAGCGCCTCAAAACGCTTTCAGGTTCGCGGCAGCGGATCTATCAAGCGGGGACAGGCTTTCAAACGCCACATCCTCACCAAGAAAACCACCAAGACCAAGCGCCAGTTGCGCGGGTCAGCAGCGGTCGACAAAACAAACGTGGCCTCAGTTCGCGCCATGATGCCTTTCGCTTGATAGGAGCTAATCAATGCCTCGCGTAAAACGTGGTGTCACGGCACGTGCCCGTCACAAAAAAGTAATCTCCGCCGCTAAAGGCTATCGTGGTCGTCGCGGTAATGTATTCCGTATCGCCAAGCAGGCAGTTATGCGTGCTGGTCAGTACGCATATCGCGATCGCCGTAACAAAAAGCGTACGTTCCGTGCGCTCTGGATTGCACGTATTAACGCAGCAGTGCGTGAACATGACGTGACATACAGCGTGTTTATCGCTGGTCTGAAAAAGGCCATGATCGAATTGGACCGTAAAGTCCTGGCCGATCTGGCTGTGCGTGACAAAGCTGGCTTTGCCGCAATTGTCAATCAGGTCAAATCAGCCCTGGCTGCCTAATATCTGAACGAGTGGTAT
Organism: Alcaligenaceae bacterium; assembly: GCA_947379755.1. Lineage (GTDB taxonomy): Bacteria > Pseudomonadota > Gammaproteobacteria > Burkholderiales > Burkholderiaceae_B > Zwartia. The sequence continues at coordinate 19,935 of CANCOC010000022.1, forward strand.
GTGCAAAACGGGGCCACTGGGCTCCGTTTGCATTTTGAAGGTTGATTTAGCCAAAGGCTCATTGTGATGACTGAGATGGTCGATGACCTGATAGAACAGGCCCGTACATTATTTGAGCAAGCAGCTGATGCCGCATCGCTCGAGAATGCCAAAGCGCGATTTTTAGGCAAGCAGGGCTCTCTGACTGAGATGATGAAAGGGCTGGCAAAACTTGATGCCGATGCCAAGCGTGCCGAAGGCGCCCGCATTAATCTGATCAAGCAACAGATTGAGTCACTTCTGAATGGCCGCCGTGCAGCGCTTGCGCAGGCTGAGCTGGATGCACGCCTGGCGTCGGAGACCATTGACGTCACGCTACCAGGTCGTGGGTCAAGTCGCGGCACCATTCACCCCGTGATCCGTACATGGCAGCGCGTTGAAGCAATTTTCAAGTCGATTGGTTTTGATGTGGCCGATGGCCCCGAAATCGAAAACGACTGGACGAATTTCACTGCATTGAACAATCCTGAAAATCATCCCGCGCGCTCGATGCAGGATACGTTTTATGTGGATATGCACGACAGCAAAGGTTTGCCTTTACTCTTACGCACGCATACGAGCCCGATGCAAGTGCGATATGCAAGAATGAACAAACCCCCAATCAAGGTGATTGCGCCTGGTCGGACCTACCGCGTAGATAGTGATGCGACCCACTCGCCGATGTTTCATCAGGTCGAGGGGCTCTGGATTGACGAGAATATATCGTTCGCTGATCTGAAAGGCGTCTATACAAACTTCCTGCGCTGTTTTTTTGAAACAGAAGATCTCGAATTACGTTTCAGGCCATCGTTTTTCCCGTTTACAGAACCCTCTGCAGAAATCGACATGATGTTCACGTCTGGCCCGAATAAAGGTCGCTGGCTTGAAATCTCGGGCTCTGGTCAGGTACATCCGGATGTCATTCGTAATTTTGGTCTGGACCCAGAGCGCTATATCGGTTTTGCTTTTGGTTCGGGCCTTGAGCGCCTGGCCATGTTGCGATACGGCGTGAATGATTTGCGTCAGTTCTTTGAAGGCGATCTGCGCTTTTTGCGCCAGTTCAACGATTAATCCAGTTCAGACTGACACGGTTCCATATGCAATTTCCTGAGTCCTGGCTGCGTACGCTAGTCAATCCTACTATCAGTTCCGTTGAGCTTTCTCATCGCTTGACCATGGCGGGTCTTGAAGTCGAAGAAGCCCACCCGGTTGCACCCGAATTTTCGGGTATCGTGGTCGCACGTATAGAGACCGCAGAACCCCATCCCAACGCAGATAAGCTGCGTATTTGTACGGTCGATGCGGGTACTGGTGCCTTATTGCAAATCGTTTGTGGTGCGCCAAATGCTGCTGCAGGGATCAAGGTCCCGCTTGCCACCGTTGGTGCAAAGATGCCTGATGGAATGAAAATTGGCGTAGCCAAAATGCGTGGCGTCGAGTCGTCAGGCATGCTTTGTTCCGCGCGTGAACTCGGATTATCACAAGATCATGCTGGTCTGATGGTTTTACCTGATGACGCAATAATTGGATCAAGCGTGCGTGACGCACTGAATCTGGATGACACCTTATTCACGTTAAAGCTCACCCCCAATCGTGCAGATTGTTTGTCGATTCTGGGTGTGGCGCGCGAAGTGGCTGCCCTGACGGGAGCCGCACTGACTGTTCCCTCTGTCGCAACGATCAAACCCAGCCTGACTGAAGTCGTACCAGTCAAGGTGACTGCTCCTGATTTGTGTGGACGTTTTGCCGGACGTATCGTTCGAGGCGTGAATGCACGTGCACAAACCCCTGCCTGGATGGTTGAGTGCCTGACCCGTGCAGGCCAACGCTCGGTGACAGCTCTGGTCGACATATCGAACTATGTCATGCTCCTGCTTGGTCGTCCGACACATGTATTTGATATTGATCGCATGCCCGAAAAGTCAATTGAGGTTCGTTGGGCACACCCAGGCGAAACGCTTAAGCTTCTCAATGATCAGGTGATTGAGCTAGATGCAACCATGGGCGTGCTTTGCAGTGCCGGTCAACCTGAAAGTCTGGTGGGCATCATGGGTGGGTCCTCTGCTGCGGTTTCGCTGGACACAACCAGTGTCTATGTTGAAGCGGCATTCTGGTGGCCCGAGGCGATTGCAGGACGTGCGCGTCGCTTAAAGCTTAACTCAGAAGCCAGCCACCGCTTTGAGCGGGGCGTGGATTTTGAAAGTATTCCCGAGCATCTTGATCTGATTACACAATTGATACTTGATATTTGTGGTGGTCAGGCGGGACCGATTGACGATCAGATCATCAATCTGCCTGTGCGCGCTGCGGTGACAATGCGTCTGTCGCGTTGCTGCCGAATCTTGGGTGTGCAAGTCAGTCCAGAAGAGGTTGCGCAAATTTTCACTCGCCTGGGTCTGGTATTTACCAAACAGGGGGATGACTTTATCGTTACACCGCCTTCCTACCGTTTCGATTTACGGATTGAAGAAGACCTGATCGAAGAAGTCGCACGCATTGTCGGCTTTGAAAATATTCCTGCCGTTCCGCCCAGTGCACCTGCAACCATGCGCATGGCACCCGAGACTCTTCGCTCGGCGCATACTGTGCGTGCGGAAATGGCAAGCCTGGACTACCAGGAAGTCATTAACTTCTCCTTTGTTGAAGAGTCATGGGAGCACGATATGGCAGGGCATGCCGATCCGATCCGTCTCTTAAACCCCATTGCCAGTCAACTGGCAGTGATGCGTTCGACGCTGCTGCCAGGCCTCATTGCCAATATTCGATATAACGCTAATCGCAAACAGACACGCGTCAGAGTATTCGAACTCGGTCGTGTCTTTAGGCGTGATCCGGCAGTGAGCGACGGGCCGTTAACCGTTGCTGGGGTGCACCAGCCCCAGCACCTCGCGGGCGCTGCCTGGGGGCCTGCAGTTGATGATCAGTGGGCGCTACCTGGACGAGCAGTCGACTTCTTTGATGTCAAACACGATATTGAGTCATTGTTTGCGAGTCGTGCAGCAGATCTTAAGTTCATATCTGCTTCGCACCCAGCACTGCATCCTGGCCAGACAGCAAAAATTTTTCTTAATGATCAACCCATTGGCTGGCTGGGTGCTCTGCACCCTAAATGGGTTCAGCTCCAGGAACTCAATAGCGCGCCTGTGATGTTTGAAGTCACGCTCGAAGCCCTGCAGTCGGTGCCGATGCCGTGCGTCCAGGAACTCTCACGCCAGCCTTTGGTGCATCGCGACATGGCGGTCTGGGTGCCAGCCCAGACTCCTGCAGGTACATTGCTCGATACGATTTACGCTACGATTGCTGCAAACCCTGACCTGGCTGTTATACGCGATGTTCGTTTGTTTGATGTCTGGCGCGATCCTTCAAAAGATGCTGCCGACGAAAAGAGTCTTGCTTTTAGGTTCACGTTGCAAGACACTGACGTGACAATGGATGATGCGCGTGTGGATGCCTGCCTGACTAAAATTCGTCTGGCGTTAGAGTCTGCCCATCAGGCACGTCAGCGTTAATATTTTGAAAGTTTACTGGTACCCATCATGACAACAGATATTGCAGCCAATGATCCACGTACACTCACCAAGGCAGAACTGGCTGAGATGCTGTTTGATCGCGTGGGTCTGAATAAACGCGAAGCCAAGGATATTGTCGATACTTTTTTTGAAGAAATTCGCGATGCCCTGGCGCGTGGTGAACCAGTGAAATTGTCTGGATTTGGGAATTTTCAAGTACGAAATAAACCTCCGCGTCCAGGACGTAATCCCAAAACGGGTGAAACCATTCCGATTGCAGCGCGCCGTGTGGTGACGTTTCATGCGAGTCAAAAGCTCAAAGTTGCAGTAGAACGGCCCATTGAGCAGGTTTAACCTCTTCATGCTGGGGTGATGCGCAAATTCAAACTCTTCCTTCCTGATTTTGGTATGCTGTGTAATCTAAGTTGCGTGATTGTCCTTCCCGTACTGATTCGTTGCACTGATCAAATTTCAGTCGACCCGGAATAAATTTATCGCTCTCATGGCCATGACCATAACTGACAAGACAGTAGTACTTCCTCCCATACCGGCAAAGCGCTACTTCACCATTGGTGAAGTCAGTGATCTCTGTGCGGTCAAAGCACACGTCCTGCGTTATTGGGAACAAGAATTTACACAACTCAAACCAGTCAAAAGGCGCGGTAACCGTCGGTATTACCAACACCATGAAGTCCTGCTTATTCGCAAGATTCGAGAACTCCTCTATGAACAGGGTTTCACAATCAGTGGTGCACGCAATCGTTTGAGTGAGGGCAGAGAGACCCCCCAGGATCCTGATGCAGCTGTGCGTTTGACCGCAATTGAGCTGCACTCCCTGCGTGCAGAGCTACTCAGTATTCGTGATTTGCTGGCAAGTGTTTCTGGCTCTGGTTCAAGCACAGGGTTGCTTGATCTCCACGCTTAATTTTTACTCTTGGCTTCAGGCAAAGAATCGCTGCCTCTGCTATAATTTTCTTCTTTCGGGGCGTAGCGCAGCCTGGTAGCGCACTTGCATGGGGTGCAAGGGGTCGAAGGTTCGAATCCTTCCGTTCCGACCAGTATCATCAACGGACTCAAGTTTAAAACTTGAGTCCGTTTTGTTTTTGCGAGTATTTAACATTTGTTTTATAAGGGTATGATCCTTAGCTATATTTGAATACAGCTTGGGTAGCTCACCTGATTGAATATGACGCACCTATCTGATCCAGAAATGCAAACAACGGCACAGGGTTCAACCCTCAGGCCAGGGTTGAATCGTCGGCGCTTTTTAATGGCCTCTGCAACTGCAACTGCTGCGCTGGGTCTTGGATTCAGTCTGACAGGATGTTCACCGACTCCTTTAGGTATGTCTGGGACTTTCTTTCAGCCATGGATGGATCATACGAACTGGCCGAAAGAAACCTGGCGAGTTAAATGCTTGCAGATGAAAGAACTTGGCTGCAAGGACATCACCATTCAATGGGTCGGTGAGCGCAGCACTGAGCATGACTGGCGATTATCGGACGAGACCCTGAAATCTATTTTTGATATTGCAGATGAACTGGATCTGAAAATTAGACTGGGGTTACCTTACGATACTCGATGGTGGCAAGTGCTTGAGTCAAAGTCCATTGAACCCATCGTTGAGTTTTTAAACGAAGCCAAGCAAAGGATGGAGCAATTTATCACCCAGTCCCGCTGGCACGTCCGTCCTGCCTTCCTGGGATGGTATATCCCCTACGAGATTGAACAATATAGCTGGGCAACGGAACAACGCAAAGAATTGCTGGTGAATTGGTTAGTCGCTATCGTGGGATCAACGCGTGGGACTACACAACATCCTGTTGCAATCTCCACTTACCACAGCGCGATTGTTTCAGAATCGTCACTTGCACAATTATGGAACATCATCACCGAGCGTGTGGCCTTGAGACCAATGATTCAGGATGGAGTAGGTGTGGAGGGGATGGCAAACTACGCAAAGCTTGAACCATTACGCGATCTCTTAAAACAAAAACACATTGCATTTGATCTGATCATTGAGTTGTTTGAAGAGATTAAGAATGATCATTTGAGTAGCGTCGATTTTCAAGCACGCTCTGCAAGTTTGGTGCGTATCAAACAACAAATCGAGATTGCGAAAACCTTTGGAGCTGAGCAGCTTGTTTCATTTTCGCTCGACCCCTGGGTCATGGGTGAAACAGCAGAGGCGCGGCTTTTATTAAAAAACTGGCCAACATAGTTGACTGATTTTTAATAAGGCACGAATCAGTAGGACAGTGTCATATTGATAAACAGGCCTTTGGCGCGATCTGCCTGTCCGCCACCGACGTTAAAGCGATACTGGATTGTCGTGTTGAGATACGATTGTGGACCGTTATAGTGATCCTCTCTGAACCAGTAGCGAAAATTGATGCCAGGGCCAACGCCCATTGACCAGGTAGATCCATTACCCTGCATTTCAACACTATCAATTCCTGACAGATTCAGACCCGTCACCTGATTTTTTGTCGATAACCAATCCCCGCCTATTACGAGGTATGGAAATAGGACTAGATGGTCGCTGACTGCGTCTATACGGAAACTTCTGCCAATACGAAACTCTCCAGCTGCAAAAGCTTGATTGCGCTTGAGTCTTCCCGAGTCGCTCTGTAGTGCCTGTCCGCTGGAATTATCGTTCAGAGTCAGCTGGGTTGGCATGTCTTGCCAGGAGTATCCGGTCTGGGCGTAGGCCTCAAGCGTGAACCAGTCTGGTTTACCTATCCGAAGTTCAGTCCCCTCGTACAGCCCATACGTCAAATACGTCATCCATCCACCATTGCCAGCACCTGTCTGGTACTGACCATTCTGGTTTTTCGTATTCAACGCACAACGTGCAACGTTTGACTCTGGAATGACATAGCCTGTACGTGTTGCAGACCCCAGCATGAACTGGCGTTCTAATCCAATGGTCAACCCCACTTCTGTCGAGGGTGTCAAGCGTATACCAAGTGCCCCAAGAGAGGTGGGCAACCCTGACACCCCTTTATTGCTCTGGTCGCTGACATTGATGACCCCGTTGCCACAAGGATCTGCGACATTCTGACTGCTAGTCTGACTGCCGCCATCGTAGACCGTATTCGACATACGTCCGTAGACTTCAAAGGTTTGAGTAGATGAGTTCAAAAAGGAAGCTGGTCGCCAAAACAACTCAGCGGTACTGAATACAGCATCTCCAGGTACGGTAATGGCTGCACCACCTATTGCTGTGGATGCAGGACGCGCACCCCGATAGCCCGCAGATAGGTAGCCCCCCCATTCACGCGACAAGTTCGCAATGGAATTCCGCGTGTTCATACGCTGTTCAGGAGTGAGCGTAAGGCTATTTTGATCGGCGAGATCGATCGCCGTTTTAAATGACTCAACCGCTGCGAGTTTTTGACCTGTGCTCGCTTGTGAATAGGCCAAATCCAGAATCGCTGTCGCAGGCGCTTTTCCAGTCGCGCGTGCGGCCTGGAAGTCTGCTACTGCCTGCTCCTTATTTCCGAGCGTCTGGTTCAGAAACCCGCGTTGCATCAAAAATTGTGCTGTGTCACCTGGGTTTTGGTCAATGGCATCAGTTGTCATCGCAAGCGCTGCCTGGGGCTTGTGATCGAGTCTGAGTGCTTCAATCAATAACAACCAGTAGCCTGGAGTGTGAGGCAACAGATCGATTGCCTGGCGTGCAAGCTCAGCAGCCTCACCAGGTTTCTTTTCTTGAATGGCGGTGTAGCCTGCCTGAGCGTAATGGTCGGCCTGGCGCCTCACCAGGATCTGTCTACGCGCGATCAGTGCATCATGATAGGTGACATTTAACGCAAGAGCCTGCTCAATTACGTCATCTGCTTGTTTAAATTTAGACTGTGCTTCGAGAGCATCCAGCCATAAAAAAACCCAGTCTTGCTGCGTAGGGTCAAGAGCAAAAGCTTGTTGCGCAGCGTTCACTGCTTGTGAAAAATCGCCTTTTTTGAAATCAGCAAATGCCTGTGAAGCGAGTGTGAACCCTTTTTTATAAGCAGCTGTCATGGGTGCCCCGGACGGCGTTCGTTCAATGGCCGGGGGCATCAGGCTACGCTGCGCCTGGCGCAACTCCTGACTGTCTAGTCCGCGATGCAATGCCTCCTGGATCTCTGCATTGGCAAGCTGAATCTTTCCTTGTTTTTGAAGTGCGTAGACGAGCAGTAAACGAACACTCAAATCATTCGGTTGTCTGGCTATAGCACTGGTAGCAAGAGCGGCAGCATCGGCATAGCGTTTTTCATTGAAACTCAAGTACGCATCATCAACAAGTTGCCAGTAAGGATCAAAGGTTTCCTGCTTTCTTTTGACCAATGCTAATGGCGTCAGCATCTGAATATGACTGATGCTATCTGCAGTGCCAATACTTCCGGTGTAACGGGGCGTTCTGCCAGCTGACAGGGCCAGACTTAATTCCTCTTGAGCACGATAGAGATCCGAATTTCTGATGCCGTGCTTGTTTGCTTGTTCAACAATTGTTAGTGCTTCTCGAATCAGTCCCAGATTTTGTGTCGCATAGATTCTTAACAGCCATAAGCGTGCAATGTCTGGCCTGAGGAGCAGCGCGAGTGAGGCCTGATCTGCAGCCTGTGAAAACTGTCCTTTATTAAAGCTGTCGAAGGCTTGTTCCGTCAACCGCCACGCTTGACCATCAATAGGAACAGGTGCAAGTTCTGCTTCGAGCGAGAGTTGGCTTGCTTTGGAGGTATTGTCTGTGACTGCCGTAGCCGTAGTGCCTGAACCATTGCGTGTCATCAGTGGCTGAGCCTGGAGACTGGTGGCGCTCAGTAATAAATAGCATTGCAACAGCAGGGTGAAAAATACACTGCAACAAGTGTTGATGGGCAGCCTGCTCATGAGGTAACAGATAGGACGCTGGGCGCATTTGCACCTGTTACATTTTGCTCTGAACCAGATACTGATTCATTCTGGAGGGCCAATGCTTCGTGCAGCGTGGCATGATCCAGCCAGCCAAGATCAATGAGAATCTTGCCGAGGGGTTGGTGCTCTTTAGCTTGCATCTCCAGAGCAAAGGTTAATTTCGTTTCATCAATCGCCTGCCATTTCAGCAACAACTCACCCAAACGCATTTTTTGAGTCGATAAAGTGTCTGCAGAGGGAAAGTCATGCATGGTCTTGTCCCAGGCAAGTTTCTTGCCCGTGATCAGGTGTCCCAGAAACATGTTCCATGCACGGGCTGCGGCCATGGCATTGATCATATTTCCGACGATCATCCGGGGGATCGATAGCAGCCCGTGCTCCCACCCATACATTCGTCCAACAAAATAGACCCGCTGGATCATGCGCAGGAGCAGGGCTATCATGTTGAGCCACATCAGTTGGGAGGCCAAGCTCCCTGGCGCAAAGAGTGAAGGATAGTAGACTGTCCATAAGCCCAGCCAGTCAAGAATCATCATCAATAAAAAGTTGGCCAGCAAGAGGTAGCCAATCATTGATATGAAGGATGTCAGCAATCCTTTACGGTCTCGAAAAAGAAAATATTTCGTCGCTATCGAACCTTTCCAGCCAACTTGTTGCCATCCCTGCAGGGCAATACCCAGTGTCCAGCGAGCGCGCTGTCGGTAAGCGGTTCGAAAAGTATCCGGAAAAAATTCCCTGACACCGAGCGGCATCGACATCGTTCGAATGGTTTCCTTGCCATAACCAAACCATTTCCTTCGCCGGATAACATAATCGACATTGAACTTTGCAAAGATCTGCTTCATACCGAGACGTCCCAGACGTGAACCTATGTCATAGTCTTCAGTCAAGCTGTCAGTATTGAAGGGCATGTTGCTGGTTTCTGCTGCCAGTACCTCCAAGGCACGGCGTGAAAAACATGTACCCACTCCTGCTGATGGGACGGACTTGGACATGCTTTCGCGAACGACCAGATCCTTGGTATGCCACTCAGCAAATTCATCCATGTATGTACCTGCAACGAGTTCCCACCAGTTGCGCTCGAGAGAGGTAACAGGTAACTGAATAAAGTCGATGCGAGGCAATAAATAGTTAAAAAACTTAAGCTCCAATGGGTGTAAGACATCTTCGCTGTCATGCAAAATCACTCCCGCAAAGGGCGCTTCTTGCTTGAGGCCCTGAGCAAGAATTGCCTGGACAATCCAGTTCAGGCAATCCGCTTTACATGTTGGTCCGTCATGGGGGACTTCTACCCGGACGAGTTGCCTGAGTCGGCGACGCATTTTTTCGACTTCGTCTATTGTGCGCTGGTCATTACAGTAGGTTCCCACGAATATTTTGTAATTCTTGTATTCAAGTGTACTGACCATGTTTTCGAGCATGGGAGCAATCACATCGTATTCGTGCCATGCGGGTACCATGATGGCCAGGGGTTGCTCAGGTTTTGAGCGGACCTGTTCAGGTGTCAGCGGCAAATATTTTCGCTTGAAGGAGAGGGCACGGCTGAGTCTACGGATCCAGTACCAGAGATCAATGAACAGGTCATCCATGCTCGACACAAGGATGACACAACCAAATAGCGTCGTTACGATTTCGAGTCCGCGATAATACCCTGCCAGAAAATAAGGCCAGTAAAGCGAACTCGCCATGGACTGCAGCGTATCAAACACGAGTCGTAATACCCTTAGCTTTTATTTTTACGCTTATTTGATGCACGTCTGGCAGAGATGAGTAATACCACCAATGCAAGTAAGAGCACCCCGACCATCGGAACAGTCCACTGCAGGTATTGACGCCATTCATAGAACGGGCCACTACCCGAGGTGTATGCCTCGCCTGCATCCGGATGCTTGCTGTCAATCCAGGCGATCGGACCTTTAGGTCCGATGATCCCAAGATTGCCTTTATTTAGGACGTAATGAAGTTCGTGGGTATCGTTTGAATTGCCCAGGGTCTGCCAGAAAATGCCATCTTTGCCGGAGGCGTTAATGAGCTCAACGGTTGTCAGACTGTTCAGCCCTGCAATATTGACCCAGGCTACGTCTTTGCCTCCAATACGCAATCCATTTTTATCTGTACGCTGGACAATCGAAGTTGTGTTCTTTAAGGGGACTTCCATCGACACAAATGCTAGTTCTGGTTCAAAAGACTCACCATTTGGCACGCGCACAAGGCGTGTGCGTGTGATGGGAAGTCCACTTGCAAGTGCGATTGAGATAATGTTTTTCAGACTCGACGGTGCTGAAGAAAGATACCGTTCAGGAATGACAAGCAGGGGTAAGTTTGCGAGAGCAGGCAATACGCCAGCAAACGTATCGTCGGGGGTTGAGCTCCCCAATTTGATATAGCTTGTGGGTAGGACGTCGACTGGGTAGGCCTGCGCGTCCTCTGAGCACATATTGGTGACTGGCTGGCGTTGAAACCGGATCACCACATTATTATTGATTCCCAGTGCGTAACCAGGCACTCTTGTCTTGATTCTCTCAGGCTCACCATCTGCCCGCAAGCGTTGCGCAACCAGCAAGATACCATTCCAGAAAACTGACGCAATCGGACTGCTGCTGGAAGCACCAGGAGCAGCAGCCACATCAATGACAACCTCTTCAGGCATCTGTCCGTATTTCACAACTGTCGTCAGAGGAAAGTTGATGGTCCATGTGCCATTACTTTTGACATCAAAGCTCGTTGAGGAGGCACCTAGACTGTCAAAGCTGATTTTTCCCTGGGCAATCAAATCTGGTGGCACAGCCTGGTAAGCAGTCAGTTGTTTTGAAGTCAGAATGTTGCGCCAATATGAATCAAACAAACCTGCAGCATGGTTCCCTACATCGCTCGCAATAATAATAACGGATTGACTCCCCATTGAAGCAATGTTGACCTGCCCGATTTGCGTGGGCTGACTGACAACACTTGCGCGATCAATTCGCCACTTGTCAAAACCACGAAGTGCTTCAGGATCCGACTCAAACTGAACCCGCAATGCCTTGAGAGCTGTATCAATCGCATTGAACAGGGCGCTGTCCATAATCGCAACATCAGACCGAACCGCCTGTGCGTTCAAAAAGATCAAAGCGCCGATTTCAGCCGCATCAGTCAGTTTATGAAGTGACTGCCCTTTGAGCGCTGAAAAGGCAGGAATACGCAGCAACTCTGAGGGTACTTGAATATCATCCAGCGCAACCTCATCGCCTACTGCAGGAAACGGGCGTACAAAAACGTGCTTGTTTGCATGTTCCAGAGCCAGCCCAAAGCGCCAGGCGCTATCAAATGAATCGGCAGACATGTTTTGACCGGCAACCAAGAGAGAAACGTTCTTTGGTAGAACTTCAAAAGCCTCGGTCAGGCTGGAAATATCCTGGGAATTAAAACGATAAGTAAGTTTGCTCTCACTGAGAATACTGAGCGCATTTAAATCGTTCAGGCTGGTTCCGCATTGGCTAACATCTGACGCAGACTGCCATTTAACAGAAAGCCTGACAAAACCACTTTTGTGAATCTCTGGGGACACAAAGAATTTTTTACTAATCACCCCGTCGCGATCTGTTATTTTTTGTGCAAACTGGGGTCTTCCATCAACTGAAACAAAAATTCCCAATGGCGTGTTGTCACCTTTCAGGTATGTTGCATCAAAGGTCAGCGAGGCATTCTGAAGGGTCAGTTCTTTTGGAACGGGCAAATAAAAATCCCGGAAAGTTTCAAGACCGTTCAACACGGTTGATGCCCCCAGTCCAAGGTCGCCAAGCTTGACCTCGCGCACGACCCACGTATCCTGAGTTTGCTTGGCGATGGTATTGCTTAAACCGGAGCCAGTCGCTGCAGTGGCAGTGAGCACTAAAAATAGCGCAACTAAAAACAAAGAAAATAATTTTTTACAGCTTTGAAGGTATCGCTTATAAAAAAAAATAGATTCTGTTCGCAAATTCAAAAGTGGTGTCATACCCGATTCCAAAACATATTTACCTCAAAAGCAAAGCGATACCCAGTCCGAATTACTGGATGATCTTGGCTGTAAGATATATATATAAATTTATTGTGGTTTTGAAAATAAATATAACTTACGTATGAAGTATATATCTTAAAAATGAAGAACGTGCGCCACTAAATGACTAGTTGAGTGCCAAGTTCTACAACACGATTCGCAGGGATTCTGAAGAAGTCTGTCGCACTGGTTGCATTCTTGGACATTAATTTGAAAATGTGTGCACGCCACAACATGAAATTTTTCTGTTTGACAGGCACAACCGTTTCACGCGAAAGGTAAAAGGTTGTCGACATCATGTCGAAATGCATGCCAAGCTTTTCACACAACTGCAGCGCTTTTGGAATATCAGGATTTTCCATGAAGCCATACCGCACCACCAGACGCAAAAAGCCCTTGCCCAGATCCTGCATCGCGACGCGCTCTTCATTTTTGACCGTTGGTGTGTCTGTCGTCTGAACGGTCAGTAACACAACGCGTTCGTGCAAAATCTGATTATGTTTCAAATTATGTAGCATGGCCGAAGGAACACCATCCTTGGAACTTGTCATGAATATTGATGTGCCGCTGACGCGATGCACCTCGTCAATTGCCTGAATAAATGCATCCATTGGAATGCTCTGCTTGGCCATTTCTGCATTGACCAGTTTGCGACCACGTAGCCAGGTTGTCAGCACAATAAAGGAAATGGCGCCAACGGCGAGAGGAAACCAGCCACCATCAGGAATTTTTAGCGCATTGGCAGAGAAAAATGCAACGTCAATCACAAAGAGCGGAATAATCACTAATGCGGTCGTAAATAGGCGCCAGCGCCACATCAGCACCATCACAAAGGACACCAGTATTGTGTCAATCAGCATCGTTCCAGTAACAGCAATACCGTAAGCTGCCGCCAGATTGGAAGAAGTCTTGAACCCCACGACCAGAGCGATCACGGCTACAAACAGGGTCCAGTTGGTGAAGGGCACGTATATCTGACCTTCTTCTTCCCCGGAAGTATGAATAATCAGCATCCGGGGCAACAGGCCCATTTGTACCGCCTGGCGTGCCACTGAAAAAGCTCCCGAGATGACCGCCTGTGAGGCAATCACAGTTGCCATGGTCGCTAAGCCAACCATGGACATCAGGGCCCAATCGGGTGCGAGCAAAAAGAAAGGGTTTTGTATGGCTGAAGGGTCATTCAGAAGCAGTGCACCCTGACCAAAATAATTCAGGACAAGGGCTGGCATCACGAAAGCGAACCAGGCCAGCCTGATGGGGAGCCTGCCAAAATGCCCCATATCTGTATATAGTGCTTCTCCACCTGTTACAGCGAGGACGACTGCAGACAGAGCAAGAAATGCAAGTTTGGGATGATTAGAAATAAAATGAAACGCATAGTAAGGATTCAGCGCAATCAGAATACTGGGGTGTTGAATAATTTGGATGAGACCGAGCAGACCCAGCACACAAAACCAGAGAATCATGACCGGGCCAAAGAACATACCGACCAGACCCGTTCCACGTTTTTGAATGATAAACAGCGCTGTCAGCACCGTTAATGTGATTGGAATCACATAGGGAGTGAGAGTGGGAGCAATGATCTCAAGCCCCTCCACAGCGGACAGAACTGAAATGGCTGGGGTAATCATGCTATCGCCGTAAAACAGGGCTGCAGCAAAAATCCCCAGCATCGTGACCATCCATTTAAGACCCGCACCACTTGCTTTTTCGGTCACAAGCGCAAGCAGAGCGAGCGAGCCACCTTCGCCCCGGTTATCAGCGCGCATGATGATAATGACGTATTTGATCGACACCAACACCATAATTGACCAAAAAACCATAGACAACAGTCCAAGGACATTTGCCTGATTGACCTCTAGCGGGTGGTGGCCATTAAATATTTCTTTAAGTGCATACAGCGGACTCGTTCCGATATCGCCAAACACGACGCCGATGGCGCCCAGGGTGAGTGTAGAAAGTGGTTGTCGTGATTTCATGAATAAATAGTCTGCATACAACAATCCGACATTGTATTGAGGTGAGAGATATTTGGGGAATTACTTAATGTAATGCTGCAAATTGTCCACTTAATCAACGATATCGCTGTCTTGCTTGACCTAAATCAAACATTTAACTAGCAGAGGCTTAAGGTATTATCGTCCAATTGAATATAGTTATAAAAATAATAAAAGACTTGCTTCGAGCCTTCAGATGTGACGTAGAGAGCAGCCAGAGTGCTGGGGTATCATTGCTTAAACTTAAGTTATAAAAAACAAATACTTTCCAAAACTGGTATCCATTGAGAGTTTTGCATGACCATACAGATTCTGGTCTCGTCCAAAAAAAATATTATTCTGGAAGGTATATGCGCTGTAATCGAAAAATCCGAGGACTTGCAGCTATCTGGAATAGCTGAAGACGTTGCAACAGCGTTAAGATTGTGCGAAGTCGTCAAGCCTCAGGTCATTGTGGCCACCAATGAATTACCCGGACTAACAGACATCTCAAGTTTTATCAAAGAACTTGCACAAACATGTACCAGTTCAAAAGTTGTCGTCATTGCCAACGTTCCAAACCATCACACGGCATTTGAAATCTTTGCCGCCGGTGCGCTCGCATTTATCAGCCCGACCGATGATTCCTTGCATGAATTGCCTCTGGCGATCAAATCTGCAGCAAAAGGTCGGGTATATTTGTCTGAGCACGCACCCAATATAATGCACGAGCACATACCAGCTAAACATTCCGAAAAAAGAAGCATTCAGTCGGAACTTGGTGGACGCGAGGAGCAAGTTCTTGTTTTGCTTGCGAGTGGACATTCTTCCAAAAAGATCGCGCAGCTGTTATTAATCTCTACTAGCACGGTAGAAGTGCACCGCAGAAACATCATGCGTAAAACAGGGCTGCATAATATTGCTGACTTAACCCGCTTTGCAATACGGAATCGGTTAGTGAGCGTTTAGAATTGACTACACTTTTGGGTTGAATCATCATGGAAACAGACATCAAACGCATGTTCGCAAAAATCACGATATTAGAAAAAGAGTTTGTCAGTTTGCGCAAAGGCTATCTCGTAGTCAATAAACGTTACACCGCCGCGCTTCAGGGGTTGAGCAGTCTGACTCAAAATGCAGCAGAGGCCGCCAAACGCGCAGCAAGATCTGCGGAGCTCTCCTCGCTAGCGGCCAAAAAAGCCGCAGAAGCTGCAAAAGATGCCGCCTCTGAGTTCTTTGTTTCTGTTGCGGTTGCGGCTGCCGAAGCCGCCGAAAACGCCGCACAAGCGGCCTTGGCGGCTGCTGCGTCTGCGTCTGCCGCAGCAGCCGCAGCAGCTGAGGCGGTCGCGCATCAGGCAGAGGCCGCAGCATTGAAAGCTTCTGCCGAGGCGGCAAATGCAACCAATATTGCAACAGAAGCAGCCTTTGAAGCCGTCAAGATGTCTAACATTGCCAGCGAAGCAGCAAACCGTGCAAAGCTCAAGCCACCTACAAAACCAGAGCCTAAAGCTAAGAAAAAAATCCAGAAATAAATGAATAAACAGGTCCGTTTGAGCGGAGCCTGTTTACTACTGCATTGCCGTTGCGCTTATTGAACGTGCCATGAGGGTCGATCCCTTCTGTGCGTTTCAATAATTGTGAGCTCAGTCAGGCACTTCTCCCAGCATCTTCCCCCTCCGATATACAAAAATCTATCCGCTGATGGATAGATAACATTGGGCATTGCCTCTAGCATGAATGCTCAATCAGCAAGTTGCATGCATGGCCCCGGTTGCAGGTCCACAGGCATTCTTGTTCTTACATTTGGAGAATTAAGATGAATCAGTTAACTAAGTTCAATCGTAATATTTTTGCTGATCTGGTCAAGGACAACACATTTTCAGATTTTTTGATGAAGCCCTTGTATGGAAAATATCTGCCAGAGTCCATTAATGTGGATGTTACTGAATCGCCATCTGAGTATGTTGTGTCCGCAGAAATTCCCGGTGTAAGCAAAGAGGATATCGATGTCAAAGTGGATGGCGACACTATCACGATTAGCACTGAGATCAAGCAACATGCGGAAGAAAAAAAGGATGAAAGAGTCGTACGCAATGAGCGTTACTACGGCTATGTTTCACGTACATTGCAACTAAATTCGGATGTTGATGCCAGTAAGACCGTCGCTCAATATACGGATGGTGTCTTGACCTTGACATTGCCAAAAGTTGCTTCGAATGAGGGGCAGCGCATTACGATCAGCTGAAAATATGGGCAGAATGAGTGGTCGTGAATAAACAGTCATGCCCACTCATTAAATATGAATAGTCTCTGCATCGCACGACAATAATCTTAACGAGGACGAACCATGTTTGCTCACTTGTTGGTGCCTGTATCCGGATTGGAAATGATTCATAAATCAATGAAAAATATATCTAAACTTGCGCTCGCCGATCATGCAGAAGTCATCTTTGTACATGTATCTGAACCGACACCCGATTATATGTATGCTGATAATACATTTGGCTATGGCATATCGGATGCGAGCCACAAAAAAAGTTGCGAAGAATACTCGAGGCTTTTATTTGATAAAGCACGTGCGCAACTGGATGAATCAATACCGTCCCAGTCCTTACATATTTTTCATGTGAACGTGGACGAAGGTATTGTTGAAGCTTCTAAAAAAACAAAGTCTGACGTGATTGTCATGGCTTCTCACAAGCGCTCTCGCCTGGGTGCATGGTTTATTGGCAGTGAAACCCAGGCGGTGATTCAGCATTCAAAACTTCCGGTTCTGGTGATCTAGCCAGTTATCGCTTGAAGTCTAAATATATTGAATTCAGGTATCTGTCGTTCAGGCCAGAATACGATCAACGCCACATACTCATTCTAATAAATAGAAAGATATATTGTCTGATTGGGTTGTGTTGACATACGCTTTGCATTCAAAAATATAAAGTTCCATTCAAATGAAATATATTCAATTTCAGGAAGTATCTGAACGTTTGCGCGCTTGCACGAGATACAGCATCACTATTTTATTATTATTGTGTAGCCTGCTTGCCAAAGCGGCACCGGAAGAAGAGCGGATGGGTATATTACAGGCTTATCCAGCCTGCCAGTCTATCGTGACACGAATGGAATGTCGCGTAGGATCGTTTTCATCACCCAGGGGAAGTAAAGTTCGACGGGCTGATCGAGCACAGGAACTCTCTTTCATGACATCCCCACCGGCTATTTTTTATAGGCAGGGGAATACAAGAATTGATATCGAAAAATATTTTTCATCCCAAAAATCAACGGGTCTATTAATTCTAAAAAATAATCAGATTGTGTTTGAAGCATATCAGTATGGCCGACGTTCGGACATGCCGATGCGATCATTTTCAATGTCTAAAACAATCATTGCACTACTCATCGGAATTGCTCACGAAAAAAAATTGATTGAATCGCTTGATGATGAGGCATCAAAGTATTACACCGATCTCGACGGGTCTGCCTATGGTTACACAACGATTCGAAACCTGTTGCGCATGTCTTCTGGCGTAAAGTTTGATGAGGACTATAGCTTGGGTGCAAACTCTGACTTAATGAAATTTTACGTTCGACTCAATAATCCCAATGCAGGCCGACAGGGACCGGCAGAGGCCTTCAGGTTATTCAATGTGAGGCAGGCACAACAAGGTACAAAATTTCAATACGCTTCAATCGAGAACGCCGTACTGACTCGGGTGCTGACACATGCAACAAATCGATCCATCACACAACTCACTCAGGAATGGCTGTGGGAACCGATCGGTGCAGAGTCTGATGCCTACTGGCTAACTTCACCCGCTGACAATGTCGAAAACGGGGCAGGTGGTTTATATGCCACGGTCAGGGACTGGGGACGGCTCGGCCTCCTGCTTGCCAACAACGGCAAGCGGGGGGATGTCCAGATTGTTCCTCTTGAGTATTTGATGCAAGCAACAGATCCACAAAAGCAAGATGATTTGTTTAAACCCAGGCATGCGACCAGCTATTTTGGCTATGGCTATCAGACTTGGATATTTCCAATGAAAGAAAGAAGCTTTGCGTTGATTGGCATATATGGTCAAAGCGTATTTGTGCAGCCACGCTCTGGGATTGTGATGGTGGAAACATCCGTGTACGACCATGCATCTGGAGATTCGATGTTGCGCGCAAAGCTTGATATGTGGAAAGGGATTCTTCTCGCCCTTGGTGGGAATCCAGACGAGTAGTGATACGAAAACTTATGGATTTCAATTATGGATCGCTCACCTGTTTTTAACTCCATACTTATATCAATTACCTAATAATGATTATGACGAAAGTTTCACAAGTGCTTGAAATACAACGATTAATATACCTACTATTAAGTAGAATTTATTGTCAGATTGAATTATTGCGCAATACTCCAATTGTGCTACGAGCCGTATTGACTCGGCATGCTTTGGACTCACATGATGATGCGCAACAAGATTTAAGCATTATTCAACTGGAGAATTGAATGAGTATTCAAGTGCTGTTATCTCAAAAAAACAACCTGATCACACAGGGAATTTGCTCCTGTATTGAAAACGAGCATGACATTGTGTTGCTGGGTGTTTCAGAAGACGTCCAGAGCATGCTTCGCTCATGTGGAGAATTCGCGCCAGATGTACTTGTCCTTTCACTTGATCTTCAATGTACGAGCATTACAAGCTTGATTCGTCAAATTCTGAATCAGCATCCTGAGATGAAGATTGTCGCTTTATCCAGATCAGCAGATCGCCATTCCATTCTTGAAGTGTTGAGTGCGGGGGCATTGGGTTATGTCACTTCGACACACAGCACAATTAATGAGTTGGTATGTGCAATTCGTTCGGCGGCAGATAATCGTGTCTATTTATGTCAGGAAGTATCTTCAATAGTAGGCAGTGGTTTACGCCGTTCAAGATCTGATGGAATCACATCGAGTTGTCAATTAGGTGATCGCGAAGAACAGGTACTGATCATGATTGCTGATGGCTTTTCATCAAAGCAAATTGCGTTGCAATTGCATATTTCTCCAAGTACCGTCGAGGTACATCGACGAAACATTATGCGAAAGATCGGTCTGCACAAGGTCGCTGATCTGACGAGGTATGCGATCCGCAATCAGTTCGTTTCTTCCTAGTGAATGCTTGGCCCTAACTTTTAAAGGTACACACCATGGAATGGGAAATTGAGCGCGTTTCACGCGTAGAAGAAACTGTTTTTCTCGTGGATGCCTTGACAGGTATTCACCGAAAAATATCGGTGCCAGGTACACAAGGCGCGGCAATGAAGAACGGAAAATTACTGATAAAAACGACAAATGGTTTTTTTTGGGAAATTTCACCCGAAACAGGCTCGAGAAAACGTTACTCGGTGGATACATCGATATCAGAAAAAAGAAAGCATATGCAATTAGATCTGTTAGAAAAAAACTGAAAGGTATGCAGTTTAATAATCGACTCAACTCGGTGATCAGATCCTTCTTAATCTAAAGTGAATATATCTCGCCATACAGTAGTTCTGTTTGGATTAAAAAAAATACATACATCGAGATAAATCTATTGGTCTTTGAAATCACATCTAAAGATGGATTTACGGGATAACTCTTCTTGCTCAATATGAAACCTCTGCAGGCGTGTGCTTGCAGAGGTTTCATATTGAGAATTTTAAAAACGAATCATTTATTAAATAGCGTGATTCGTACAAGGAGAAAGTCATGGCTAAAAAAATCACTACTACTGGTAAATCTTCAGTTGTATCTGCTGATGTATATGATTCAGCGATATCGAATGGCTTGTTATATGCAAACGTTTCGGCCCTGAATAGCGCAGCAGGTACAGAGAAAAAAAACAGTGCATCGTCTGTACATGATTCTGTTATGAAAGGAAGTTCATCAGGCGAGCAACAAGTTGAAAGTTTATCTAAAAGTGATTTACACCAAGCAAAGCCAGACAATTTATTACAAACAAATACGATTCGAAATTCTGCACCATCTGTTGGCGCTAGTTCGAATCAAAATTCAGATAACTCGAGTAGTCATGAACAATCATATTCCTCTGCTAAATCTTTAGATCATGGGCAACACAATGGCGCATCAGATCAAGCTGGTGCACCCAAGGACATGAAAGATCGTTCACACACCGGTGAATCGCACGAAGACGGGTGCGCTCCACATGCTGATGGATGTGATACAGGAGGGCATGACGAGAATAATCATTGCGTAACAGTCAAAGATGCTGTTGTTCATCTTGATGATGACGCGCTGGTCGGTGGCAATCCAGGTGGTGTTGGTGATATCAGCCCAGATAAATCGAATACTTCGGGCGTTCTGGCGTTTAGTTCCAGCCCGGGTGGAATGGGTGATATTGCATGGCAAACAACCGGTGCACCAACAGGCTTTAGTTATGTTGCCTCAGGTAGTTCCTTGCTCATCAAGCAGGGGGTCGTGACGGTTATTACACTGACATTGAATGCTAAGAGTGGTGCATACACAGTGATACAGAATGCTCCTGTGACGCATGTTTCAGGTATGGCCGAAAACAATCAACTGTTTGAGGTGGGTTATCAAGAGACGGGGAAGCACGGTGAAAATGAGTGTGGTCAGCTCTCAATATGTGTAAATGATGATACCCCGACCGTATCCGTTAACGCCATCGTCCATCTCGACGATGATGCGCTGGCAGGCGGCAATCCTGGTGGCATCGGCGACACCACACCAGACAAGGCCAACACAACAGGGATCCTGGGTCACAGCTATGGTGCGGATGGCGCAGGCTCAATCGTCTGGCTTACCACCGGTGCACCAGCAGGCTTTACCTACATTGAGTCAGGTACCAATCTGCTGATCAAGCAGGGCGCAACAACTGTCATGACCCTGGCGCTCAACACCACGACAGGTGCCTATGTTGTGACACAGAATGCTCCTGTCATGCACAGCCCTGACCAGTTTGAGAACAACCAGCCTTTTAATGTCGACTACAAAGTCACAGACAAGGATGGTGATCCTGTCATTGGAACGCTGAGCATCATTGTCAACGATGACACCCCAACCGTATGCGAGAACGCCATCGTGCATCTTGACGATGACGCGCTGGCAGGTGGGAATCCTGGTGGTATCGGTGATACCACACCTGACAAAGCTAACACAACCGGAATCCTGGGTCACAGCTACGGTGCGGATGGAGCAGGCTCCATTGCCTGGCTGACAACAGGTGCTCCTGCAGGCTTTACTTATGTCGCCGCTGGCTCTGACCTCTTGGTCAAGCAGGCTGCTACAACGGTCATGACGCTCACGCTGAACTCAGCAACGGGTGCTTACACCGTGACGCAGAATGCACCGGTCATGCACATGACCGATATGTTTGAGAACAACCAACCGTTCTCTGTAGCATACAAAGTCATGGATAAGGATGGTGATCCTGCAATCGGTAGCTTGAGCATCATTGTCAACGATGACACACCCACCGTATGCGAGAACGCCATCGTCCATCTCGACGATGATGCTTTAGCAGGCGGCAATCCAGGTGGCATCGGTGACACTACACCTGACAAGGCCAACACAACCGGAATCCTGGGTCACAGCTACGGTGCGGATGGCGCAGGCTCAATCGTCTGGCTTACCACCGGTGCACCAGCAGGCTTTACCTACATTGAGTCAGGTACCAATCTGCTAGTCAAGCAGGGCGCAACGATTGTCATGACCCTGGCTCTGAACAGCACGACAGGTGCTTATGTGGTGACACAAAACGCACCGGTCATGCACAGCAACGACCTGTTTGAGAACAACCAGCCCTTTAATGTCGACTACAAAGTCACAGACAAAGATGGTGACTGTGTCACAGGCTCACTCTGCATCACAGTCAACGACGATACTCCAACTGTGAGTGAGAACGCTGTCGTGCATCTGGATGATGATGCCTTGGCTGGAGGTAACCCTGGCGGGATCGGTGATGCGACCCCCGACACTGCTCACACCACTGGCGTGCTCTCGCACAGCTACGGTGCAGACGGTGCAGGCTCGATTGCCTGGCTGACAACAGGTGCTCCTGCAGGCTTTACTTATGTCGCCGCTGGCTCTGACCTCTTGGTCAAGCAGGCTGCTACAACAGTCATGACGCTCACGCTGAACTCAGCAACGGGTGCTTACACCGTGACGCAGAATGCACCGGTCATGCACATGACCGATATGTTTGAGAACAACCAACCGTTCTCTGTGGCATACAAAGTCATGGATAAGGATGGTGACCCTGCAATCGGATCGTTGAGCATCATTGTCAACGATGACACACCCACCGTATGCGAGAACGC
>CANCOC010000023.1 GCA_947379755.1 Alcaligenaceae bacterium
ACCATCCTGGTCAACAGCAATCCTGCGACCATCATGACGGATCCCGAAACGGCCGATGTGACCTACATCGAACCGATCACCTGGCAAGTCGTCGAAAAAATCATCGAAAAAGAACGTCCCGATGCTGTCTTGCCCACGATGGGTGGGCAGACCGCGCTCAATTGCGCGCTCGATCTGGACAAGCACGGCGTGCTTGCAAAATATGGCGTTGAGCTCATCGGTGCCAATGCTCACGCAATTGAAAAAGCAGAAGATCGCCAGAAATTTAAAGTTGCCATGACAGCGATTGGGCTGGAGTCGGCCAAGTCAGGTGTCGCACATACGCTTGAAGAAGCCTGGGAAGTCCATAAGCGTATCGCAATCGAATTAGGCACCTCAGGGTTTCCCTCTGTGATCCGTCCGAGCTTTACGCTGGGCGGCAGTGGCGGTGGCATTGCCTACAACGCTGAAGAATTCGAAACCATCTGTCGCCGTGGCCTCGAAGCCTCACCGACCAATGAGTTGCTGATCGAAGAGTCGTTGCTTGGCTGGAAAGAGTTTGAGATGGAAGTCGTGCGTGATACGGCTGACAATTGCATTATTGTGTGCTCGATCGAAAACCTCGATCCAATGGGTGTGCATACCGGTGACTCGATCACCGTCGCGCCTGCGCAGACGCTGACCGATAAAGAATATCAGATCATGCGTAATGCATCGATCGCGGTGTTGCGTGAAATCGGCGTCGATACCGGGGGTTCGAACGTGCAGTTTGCGTTGAATCCGCACAATGGTCGCATGATCGTGATTGAGATGAATCCACGTGTCTCGCGTTCTTCAGCGCTGGCCTCCAAGGCGACTGGCTTTCCGATTGCCAAGGTCGCTGCCCGCCTGGCGGTTGGCTATACCCTGGATGAACTTAAAAATGAGATCACAGGAGGCGCAACCCCCGCTTCATTTGAACCGACGATCGATTACGTTGTCACCAAAGTGCCACGTTTTGCTTTCGAAAAATTCCCGACTGCCGATGCGCGCCTGACGACACAGATGAAGTCAGTCGGTGAGGTCATGGCGATTGGCCGCACCTTCCAGGAGTCGTTCCAGAAAGCCTTGCGTGGCCTTGAAGTTGGCGTGGATGGTCTGAACCAGAAAACGACCGATCGTGAAAAAATCCAGATTGAACTGGGTGAACCAGGCCCTGAGCGGATCTGGTACGTAGGTGATGCGTTTGCACAGGGCTTCACGCTGGACGAAGTGCATCAGCTCACAAAAATTGATCCCTGGTTCCTGTCGCAGATCAAAGAGATCGTTGATATTGAGCTCGCGCTCGAGCAGCGCACGCTTGGCGACCTTGATGCAAATACCGTGTTGCAGCTCAAACGCCGCGGGTTTTCGGATCGTCGCCTGGCGTTCCTGCTCGATACGGTCGAAGCCGAAGTCCGCAAGTTGCGTCACCAGTTCAACGTGCGTCCAGTCTATAAGCGGGTCGACACCTGCGCGGCTGAATTTGCGACCAATACGGCTTACCTCTACTCGACGTACGAGCAGGAATGCGAAGCCAAACCGACCGATCGTAAAAAGATCATCGTGCTCGGTGGCGGTCCAAACCGTATTGGCCAGGGAATTGAGTTTGATTATTGCTGCGTGCACGCGGCCAGCGCTTTGCGCGAAGATGGTTTTGAAACCATCATGATCAATTGCAATCCCGAAACCGTATCGACCGATTACGACACCTCGGATCGTTTGTATTTCGAACCGTTGACGCTCGAAGATGTGCTTGAAATCGTGCATATCGAAAAGCCAGTCGGCATGATTGTTCAGTACGGTGGCCAGACACCATTGAAACTCGCGCGTGCGCTCGAGGCCAACGGCGTGCCGATTATTGGCACCAGCCCTGAGTCTATCGATGTGGCCGAAGACCGCGAGCGCTTTCAAAAGTTGTTGACCAAGCTCAATCTGCGTCAACCGCCTAACCGCACCGCCCGCACAGAAAGCGAAGCGCTGGCCCATGCGCAGGAGATCGGCTATCCGCTGGTCGTGCGTCCTAGCTATGTGCTGGGTGGACGCGCAATGGAAATTGTGCATGAGCAAACAGATCTCGAACGCTATATGCGTGAGGCCGTTAAAGTCAGCAATGATTCGCCCGTTTTGCTGGATCACTTTCTCAATAACGCGATTGAAATTGATGTCGATTGCCTGTGTGATGGACAGGACGTCTTTATCGGCGGTGTGATGGAACACATCGAACAGGCCGGCGTGCATTCTGGTGACTCGGCCTGCAGCCTGCCCCCTTATTCTTTGTCCCCCGAGATGACTACGGAAATCAAGCGTCAAACCGCTTTGATGGCGCGCGCACTCAATGTCAAAGGACTGATGAACGTCCAGTTCGCGGTGCAGGATGGTGATGTGTATGTCCTTGAGGTCAATCCGCGTGCTTCGCGTACGGTGCCTTTTGTCTCCAAAGCGACAGGTTTGCAGCTGGCCAAGATCGCAGCGCGCGCCATGGCCGGACAATCACTCGCTTCGCAAGGCGTGACCGAAGAGGTTGTGCCGCACTATTTTTCAGTCAAAGAAGCCGTCTTCCCGTTTGCGAAATTCCCTGGTGTAGACACGATTCTCGGACCTGAGATGAAGTCGACAGGCGAAGTCATGGGCGTGGGCGTCACTTTTGGTGAAGCCTTTGTGAAGTCACAAATGGCAGCCAGCGTCAACCTGCCAGAAAAAGGCACTGCCTTCATCAGCGTCAAGAATCAGGATAAACCCAAGGCTGTCGAAGTCGCCCGCGGCCTGCACGGCTTAGGCTTCAAGATTGTTGCAACGCGTGGAACCGCCTCGGCGATCGAGCAGGCAGGGATTCCCGTCACGCTGGTCAATAAAGTGGCCGAAGGTCGCCCACACATCGTTGATATGCTTAAAAACGGTGAGGTTTCGCTGGTGATCAATACGGTCGAGGAACGCCGCAATGCGATCAGCGACTCACGTGCGATTCGTACCCAGGCGCTCGCCGCCCGCGTGACGTATTACACGACGATTGCCGGGGCACGTGCCGCAGTCGAAGGCATGCAGTATCTGCGTGAGGGTCTGGGTATCAAGGTCTACTCACTGCAGGATCTGCATCAGTCCTTGAAACACTGAAGACTTTGGACATGACTGCACTTCCATATGCGGGCTTGCGTGTCCTTGACATCAGTCAGGGTATCGCAGGTCCGTATTGCGCCCACATCCTCTGGCAGCAGGGTGCCGATGTCATCAAGGTTGAACCCCCTGCGGGTGACTGGATACGTTTTGTCGGTGTGGCCAGTGGTGAGCACAGCGCGCTCTCGATCCAGTTCAATGCCGGCAAGCGTGGGCTGGCGCTTGATGCGCGCACCGAAGCTGGCAAAAAAGTTTTGCATGCACTCGCGCTACAGGCCGACGTCGTCGTGCAGAATTTCCGTCCGGGTGTCGCTGAGCGGATGGGTGTTGGCTGGGCCGAGCTCAGTGCCATCAAGCCCGACCTGGTGTACGTCTCGATCAGTGGATATGGACCAGACGGCCCCTATGCGGATTCGCCCGCAACAGACTCTGTCATGCAGGCCGACAGCGGACTCATGTTCTCCAATCAGGATGAGCAAGGTACGCCACGGCGTATTGGTCTGCTTGCCGCAGACGTGCTGACGGGCTTGTATGCTGCGCAAGGCGCCGCAACGGCTCTGTATCAGCGTCTCGCACGCAAGCAGGGCACGCATGTGCAGGTCAGCCTGTTTGAGGCGTGCGCGGCGTTTCAGGGTGCTTGCTTTGTTGAGCAGGCGATCGCTGGTAAGCGGCCCTTTGGTGCGGTCAGTGCACCAAACGGGGTGTTTGCTACGGCAGATGGCAAAATTTCAATTGTTGTGCTCAATGATGATCAGTTTGGCCGCTTGTGCCGGGCAATCAGTCTTCCCGAGTGGCTCACCGACCCAAGGTTTGGCAGTAACCCACAACGTTTTGCGAATCGTGATGCGTTGTATGCGGTCCTCAACGAGAAGGTGCGCCAGCATCCGACGGACTACTGGACACAACTCCTGCAGCAGCATGACGTCTTGCACGCCCCAGTGCGTGATTACAACGGAGTGCTCAATCACCCTCAGGCGCTGCATCTTGAGATGGTGCAGCAGCTTGAGCAGGCGGGCGTGGGCACTTTGCCTTATGTCGGCCTACCCGTGCATCCGCATCATCGTCCAGTTCAGGCCTCGCCTCGCATCGGTGAACATTCGCGACACATTCTGCAAGATGCCGGAATCGGGATGTCCCAGATCGATCAGCTGCTGGAAAGCAAGGTTGTTCTGCAGGCAAAATAGACTGCTTTAAAAAAATACAAAAAAATAAAATACTGGAGACATATCGCAATGAAACGCAATCCCCTGACTTTGAAACTAAGCGCTTGTCTGTTGCTCGTGC
This sequence comes from Alcaligenaceae bacterium, assembly GCA_947379755.1. GTDB lineage: Bacteria > Pseudomonadota > Gammaproteobacteria > Burkholderiales > Burkholderiaceae_B > Zwartia. The sequence goes on from CANCOC010000023.1 coordinate 4,396, forward strand.
TCGGGCTGAGCGCAGCAGCCAGCAATGTTTTTGCACAAAGTGCTGCCGCAATCGCAGCGTACCCGAGTAAACAGATCCGTATGGTCATCCCATATCCGCCGGGCGGACCGACAGATCTGACGGCGCGCGTGGTTGCTGCCGATATGAGTACGACCCTGGGGCAGACCGTCTTTGCAGAGAACCGGCCAGGCGCCAGCGGCATGATTGGTGCCGAGCTGGTGGCACGCGCCGAACCTGATGGCTACACCATCCTGGCCAATGCATCTTTGCATGTGATCAATGGTTTTATTTATCCCGATATGCGCTTTGATGCCTTGAAGGATTTTGCACCGATCACCCAGCTGGCAGCAGTGCCGCTCGTGCTGGTTGTGCCAATGAGCCTGCCCGTGCACTCGGTGCAGGAGCTCGTTGAGTATGGTCGCAAAAACCCAGGCAAACTGAATTTTGGTTCGTCGGGCAATGCCTCGGCTCAGCAGCTGGCAGGTGAGTCGTTCAAAATCGCTGCAGGCATTGAAATGCAGCACGTACCCTACAAAGGCAGCTCGCCTGCGCTGGCTGACCTGGTTGGTGGACAGATCCAGTTGATGTTCGACTCAATGCCTTCGGCCATGCCCTTTATCAAGTCCGGTAAATTGCGTGCCATCGCAGTGACCACACTTAAACGTGCACAAGCCTTGCCCGAGTTACCCACAATTGCCGAATCTGGTTATCCCGGCTTTGACATTGCGACATGGTATGGCTACTGGGCACCCAAGGGCACCCCTCCAGAAATCGTGAGCAAACTTTCGGCTGCAGCCGCTCTGGCCCTCAAAAAACCAGGTGTGATCGAGCAATATGCAGGCATGGGTGCCGAGCCCGTGGGTTCCACACCAGAAGAATTCGCAAAGTACAACGCCTCAGAAACGGTGAAGTGGGAAGAGATCGTGCGCAAGTCTGGCGCCAAAGCCAACTGATGGCTGTTTTCATTACGGGTGCAAGTAGTGGACTAGGCGCCGCACTTGCGCGGCATTATGCCCAGCAGGGACATACCCTCGGGCTGGTTGCGCGTCGTGCAGATCGCTTGCAGGCCCTGGCTGCAAGCCTGCCTGGCGCACATCATGTGTATGTGCTTGATGTGTGTGATCGTCCGGCATTGCACGCCGCTGCTGATGACTTCATCCGGCAGGCTGGCCATGTTGATATTGTGATCGCCTCGGCCGGTATCAGTGCGGGGACCCTGACACAAGAGATCGACGACTTTGGTGTGTTCAAGTCTATTTTTGAAACCAACATGATCGCAACCGTCTCGACTTTTGAGCCCTTTATCCAGGGTATGGTCAACCGACAATCCGGTACTCTGGTCGGCATTGCCAGTGTTGCAGGCGTGCGCGGGTTGCCTGGCGCGGGGGCGTACAGCGCCTCTAAGGCCGCCGTGGCAACATATTGCGAAAGCCTGCGGCTCGAACTCAAGCCGCAAGGCGTTGCAGTGGTCACTATTGCTCCGGGCTATGTCCGCACCGAGATGACGGCACGCAATCCTTACAACATGCCATTTCTGATGGAAGCGAAGGAGTTCGCTACGCGCGCGGCTGATTCCATTTCACGCAAGCGGACCTACTGTGTCATTCCCTGGCAAATGGGCATCGTGGCCAAACTGATGCGACTGTTGCCAAACTGGTTGTACGACCGACTGGCCGTCAATGCACCACGCAAACCCCGGCTTAAATAAACCTAAATAATAATTTCGTCTTTCGAGACTTGCTGCAAGTGGCTCACATCGCCCCAGTCGATGATTTTCCAGCCGCTGGGTGAAACCTCTATGCGGTTCAGGCTGGCGTTGAGCAAGGGCGCCTCTCGCGTTGCCTGCAGACTGACCTGGCTGGCATGGCGCCAGATAATGTCCATGGCTCCTCCATGACTGACCACCATGACGCGCTGTCCTACGTGTCTGGCGGCAATCTCGTCAATCGCGTTGATCACGCGACGATGAAACGCACCGAGCGTTTCGCCTCCGGACAGTTCGGCATCCGGATCGCGACTTTGCCAGACTTTTGCAGCCTCAGGCTGATGTTCAGCCATTGTGTGAAAAATCAGACCCTGCAGCACACCAAAGTGGCGTTCACGCACGCCTGATTCAATTTTTGGCACGAGTCCGATTGAATCAGCAATGATGCGTGCCGTCTGGTGCGCACGCTTGAGATCGCTGGTGTAGATGGCATCAATGGGCTGGCTGGCCTGGATGTTTTGCGACAGATGCAGGCCGAGCGCACGGGCCTGGCTGACACCGTTTTCATTGAGTTCGGTATCTTCCCAGCCCTGGACGCGGCGAACCGTGTTCCAGGGCGTTTCACCATGCCGGACTACCCAGATTTCAGTCATACAGCGCGAGCCTTTAAATATGTTTATTGTTCGACAAATGCACGTTCGACCACGAAGTCACCAGGCTTTGAGGTATTACCTTCGTTAAAACCGCGTGCTTCAAGCATCACTTTGAGGTCGCGCAACAGACCAGGACTGCCACAGATCATGATGCGGTCTTCTTCGCGATTGAGCGAAGGGACTCCGAGGTCTGTAAATAGTTTGCCATTTTCAATTAGGTCGGTAATCCGGCCCATGTGATGATATTGCTCGCGTGTGACGGTTGGGTAATAGCGCAGTTGCCTGGTAATCATTTCGCCCAGGAACTCGTGAGCTGGCAACTCTTGTGTGATGTAGTCATGGTAGGCGAGTTCAGCGACTTCGCGCACGCCGTGTACCAGAATCACTTCCTCGAATTTTTCGTAGGTCTCGGGATCACGGATGACACTCATGAACGGGGCCAGGCCCGTGCCAGAGGAGAACATGTACAGACGTTTGCCGGGTAACAGGTAGTCAATGAGCAGGGTGCCGGTGGGTTTGCGGCCCACCACAATGCTGTCCCCGACCTGAATATGCTGCAGCCTGGATGTCAGCGGGCCGTCTTCGACCTTAATGCTCAGGAATTCAAGACTCTCTTCGTAGTTGGCGCTTGCAATACTATAGGCGCGCAACAGGGGCTTGTTGTTGATCCGCAGACCAATCATGGTGAAGTGACCGTTGCTAAAGCGCAGTGCAGGGTCGCGGGTAGTGGTAAAGCTGAACAGACGGTCCGTCCAGTGGTGGACGCTCAGGACGCGCTCTTCGAGAAATGCACTCATGATTGGGTCACTTTTGTGTATAAATAAATGAAAAACAAGGCGTGCCAGGGTTGCACCCGTCGCCACTATGCATGGATTGTAATAAATTGATCGCGATGACGATCGACAACACGCCTGATTGTAGTGAATGCTACATCGGCGTCAGAGATCCGGGCAAAGAATCAAACGTTATAAGCTAATGAATCCAGGCTGAACGGTGTTCGTATGATCTAAATCAACAGGCATTTTCCTGTTGGCCGTGCCTATGGACTTCCCTGGCTTGCATTTGGTCTAAATTTTCCTCACAATAGAGGCTTACTGTTTGCCCCGGTTCCCACCCGAGCCGGGGTTTTGCTTTTTTTAGGAAAACAAGATGACTACTATACCTCTGACCGTGCGCGGGGCCGAGCGCTTGCAAGCCGAGCTGCACCGCCTCAAGCACGTCGAACGTCCCTCTGTGATTAATGCGATTGCCGAAGCGCGCGCGCAGGGCGATCTGTCCGAGAATGCAGAGTATGACGCTGCCCGCGAAAAACAGGGCTTTATCGAAGCGCGCATCAGCGAGCTCGACGGTACGCTTTCCAATGCACAGATTATCGATCCTGCCACAATTGATGCTGATGGGCGTGCTGTGTTTGGTGCAACCGTTGAAATCGAAGATCTGGAGTCTGGCGACAAGGTCACATATCAGATCGTTGGTGACGCTGAGGCCGATATCAAATCGAATCTGATTTCAGTATCGAGTCCTGTTGCCCGTTCTCTGATCGGCAAGTACGAAGGTGATGTTGTTCAGGTCAAAGCCCCATCTGGTTTGCGTGAATACGAAGTCATCAGCATTAAATATCTCTGATTGATTGCGCAGTCTATAAAATGATTGCGCGGTCCATAAAAAAACCCCGGATAAAATTGAGCCGGGGTTTTTTATTCTGAGCGGGAGTCCAGTGTGCTCAGCGTTTGACGGGCGGACGTTTGCGCACGGTTGAGCCGATCGCACCGCGACGTGCACCGGAGCGCAGCGACATGGCGCTACCGCTGCGACGCGGAATACCATGTGCAGTATCCTTGCCACTTGCAGGACGTGTGCTCGGACGCGTAGGGCGGTCAGAACTGAAGACTTTTGGACGCTCAGTCACGACTTCCTGCTCATCGCGTTCAGCACGTGTACGCCGTGAGGGTCTTTCGAGTTTTTTTCCTTCGGCAGCAAGCTTTTTGGGCGTGTGCGGTTCGGATGGTTTACGCTTGACGGCAGTGACAGGTACCGCATCGGATTTAAGGTAAGTCCCTTTGGATCCGTAGCGGTACAGTATCAGCATTTTGCCAAGATGATGGACTGCGGCGCACGATAATGTGTCACAGATCGTCGCAAGCAACGTATCACGTGTTTCACGGTCTGCGGTGCCTGCACGAACTTTAATCAGTTCATGCGCCGACAGGTTGAGGTCGATTTCTTTTAACACTGCCTCGGTCAATCCGTTGTCACCAATCAGTACAACTGGTTTCAGTGGATGAGCAGCAGCGCGCAGCGCAGCGCGCTCGCGAGGGGTAAGTTCCATAATAGTCATAGGGGTTATTGTACGGGATGGCTAAGAACAAATTTTCGAAAGAATGGGTCATGCAGCATATTAATGATCCATTCGTCAAATTGGCGACCCAAAAGGGCTATCGCGCACGTGCGGCATTCAAGCTGACCGAAATTCTCGATACAGAGAAACTCATGCGTAAAGGCGACGTAATCGTCGACCTGGGCTCAACGCCTGGAAGCTGGTCACAAGTCGCGCGTGAGCGCCTGGTGGGCAAGGGTGGGGTCATTGACGGTCGCATCATTGCGCTTGATTTGCTGCCGATGGAGCCTATTGCAGGGGTGGAATTCATTCTGGGTGACTTTAGCCTCGATGAGGTCCTCGAGCAAGTTAATCAGGCCGTAGGAGGTGTTCCGGTTGATCTGGTGATGTCCGATATGGCTCCGAATCTTTCGGGGGTCGGGCTGGCTGATTCAGCTAGAATTCAGCTTGTTTGCGATTTAGCTCTTGAATTTTCGCTTTTACACCTCAAACCTGAGGGAGCACTTATCGTAAAAGCGTTCCACGGGAGCGGGTTTTCTCAGATTGTTGAAAGTTTTAAGCGTCATTTCAAGCGTGTTGTTGAAATCAAACCTAAAGCCTCACGACTTCGATCTTCTGAAACTTTCCTGGTGGCGCGCGGTCTAAAAAAATCTTGAGCTCTTTGGCGTTCAGGAGGTTGTGCTGAACGTGTGTTTGTTCGAATCCCCCTATCAAACAGGGGTAGAATGGACAGAGAGTCAATTGCGAAAATCCCTTTAGGCCATTAGGGTTATCGCTCATCAGAATATCGCCTATCCAAAAAATAGGCAGGAGATCGGCCTTGAACAATTCTTTTTCTAAAGTCGCGATCTGGATGGTGATTGGGCTGGTGCTGTTTACTGTTTTCAAACAGTTTGACACCCGCTCGCAGCCCCAGGATACCGTGAGCTACACACAGTTCATGGATGACGCCAAGTCAGGCAAAATCCGCAAAGTTGATGTGCAGACGGATGTCCTGCATGTCACGCCGGACTCTGGTCGCCCCTACACGCTCACCTCGCCCGGCGATCTCTGGATGGTTTCCGACCTGCTTAAAGCTGGCGTGCAAGTCTCTGGCAAGGCTCGCGAAGAGCCCTCGTTGCTGATGAGCATCTTTGTCTCCTGGTTCCCCATGCTGCTGCTGATTGGTGTGTGGGTGTTTTTCATGCGTCAGATGCAGGGTGGCGGCGGTAAGGGCGGAGCCTTTAGCTTTGGCAAGTCACGCGCCAAAATGATGGATGAAAGCACGAACGTGATCACCTTTGCCGATGTGGCCGGGTGTGACGAGGCCAAGGAAGACGTCCAGGAACTGGTTGATTTTCTGCGTGACCCGACCAAATTTCAAAAGCTCGGCGGCCGTATTCCCCGCGGCGTCCTGATGGTAGGTTCGCCAGGTACGGGTAAAACTCTGCTCGCCAAGGCGATTGCAGGCGAAGCAAAAGTCCCTTTCTTCAGTATCTCGGGTTCTGACTTTGTCGAAATGTTTGTTGGCGTCGGCGCCGCGCGCGTGCGTGATATGTTTGAAAACGCCAAAAAACAATCGCCCTGCATTATCTTTATCGATGAAATTGATGCCGTGGGTCGCCAGCGTGGTGCGGGTGTTGGCGGCGGCAATGACGAACGCGAACAAACCCTGAACCAGCTCCTGGTAGAAATGGACGGGTTTGAATCAGGTGTGGGCGTGATTGTGATCGCTGCAACCAACCGTCCCGACGTACTGGATCCTGCTTTGTTACGTCCTGGTCGTTTTGACCGTCAGGTTGTGGTTCCTTTGCCGGATATTCGCGGTCGCGAACAGATTCTGAAAGTTCACATGCGCAAGGTGCCTGTCGCACAAAACGTCGATGCACATATTCTTGCACGTGGTTGCCCTGGATTCTCTGGTGCTGATCTGGCGAACCTGGTCAACGAGGCTGCGTTGTTTGCCGCTCGCCGCAATGGTCGCACGGTGGACATGTCTGACTTTGAAAAAGCCAAAGACAAGATCATGATGGGATCAGAGCGCCGTTCGATTGTGATGCCCGAAGAAGAACGTCGTAACACGGCCTATCACGAGTCAGGTCACACGATCGTGGCGCGCATGCTGCCTAAGACAGATCCTGTGCACAAGGTCACGATTATTCCTCGTGGCCGTGCTCTGGGTGTGACGATGCAGTTGCCGGAAGGCGATCGCTACAGCATGGACAAAGAGCGTCTGCTCTGCACGATTGCAGTGTTGTTTGGCGGGCGGATCGCTGAAGAGCTTTTCATGAACCAGATGACAACGGGTGCCTCGAACGATTTTGAGCGTGCCACTGCGATTGCCCGCGATATCGTGACACGCTATGGCATGACAGCCGAACTCGGTCCAATGGTCTACGCAGACAACGAAGGCGAGGTTTTCCTGGGTCGCAGTGTGACCAAGACGACCAATATGTCCGAAGCCACCATGCAAAAAGTGGATGCAGCGATTCGCAATATTATTGATCAGCAATATACCGTTGCACGGAATATTCTTGAGGCCAATCGCGAAAAAGTTGAAATCATGACCAAGACTCTGCTCGAGTGGGAAACCATCGATGCGGATCAGATCAAGGACATCATGGACGGACGTCCTCCTCGTCCGCCTAAAGTCCCGCAGGGTTCGTCCGATTCGTCGGATACGCCACCAACGGGCACCGCCCCAGGTGCGACCAGTGATGCTGCGACTGTTGTCTGACCGAGGCTGAGTCGCTGCATGTCTGACAAGTGGTTATGCGGGCGCTTTGAGTTCAATCTCGGGCGCCCGATTTTAATGGGTATCGTCAACGCAACCCCCGATTCCTTCTCGGACGCGGGTGCTTATCTGACTGCCCAGGCAGCTATCGCACACGCGCGGCTTTTGGTGGCAGAGGGCGCGCAGATTCTTGATATAGGCGGCGAATCTACCCGTCCGGGCGCTGCTCCCGTCAGCGCGGCCGATGAGCTGGCACGTGTCTTGCCCGTTGTGCAGGCCATGCTGGATTCTGGCGTGCCCATTTCTGTCGATACCTGCAAGCCCGAAGTGATGCGAGTTGTGCTCGAGGCTGGAGCAGATATGATCAACGATGTGACTGGCTTTCGTGACCCTGTTGCGAGGCAAATTGCTGTCGACTATCCACGTTGTGGTGTGTGTGTCATGCATATGCAGGGAGAGCCCCGCACGATGCAGTCGCATCCTGATTATGATGATGTGGTGCAAGATGTGCATGACTATCTGCTGGGTCAGGCGCATCAGCTTGAAGCACAGGGTGTGAGTAAAAATAGAATCTGTCTGGATCCTGGTTTGGGATTTGGTAAGACTGTGGAACAAAACTATTCGCTGCTGGGTCAGCTGGGCAAGCTTGCTGCTCTCGGTTACCCGGTATTGCTGGGCGTATCGCGCAAATCAATGATCGGTGCTGTAACGGGCCGCTCCGTGGAGCACAGGCTGGCTGGCAGTATTGCCGCAGCGCTTGCAGGGGTGGCGCGCGGAGCTCTGATTATCAGAGTGCACGATGTCGCAGCGACGCTCGATGCACTGAAAGTGTGGCAGGCGACAATGGACGGAGAAAAAAGAATATGAACAAAAGAAAGTATTTCGGTACGGACGGCGTGCGCGGTTTGGTGGGTGGCGAAGTCATCAATGCAGAGTTTGCCTTGCGACTGGGGTATGCCGCTGGTAAGGTCTTTGCCCGTGAGCATTCCTCGACGCGTCGCAGCAAGCCGACCGTGCTGATCGGCAAGGACACCCGCATCAGTGGCTATATGCTTGAGTCTGCACTTGAGGCTGGCTTTGCCTCGGCGGGAGTTGAGGTTCTGCTGGCTGGCCCTTTGCCGACACCTGCCGTAGCCTATCTGACGCGTACCTGGCGGCTGGTTGCAGGCATTGTGATCAGCGCTTCGCACAATCCTTTTTACGATAACGGCATCAAGTTCTTTTCCTCACAGGGGATGAAGCTGCCGGACGCCACTGAAGCCGCAATCGAAGCGGCTCTGGACGAACCGCTCGCCTGCGTATCGTCAGAAAAACTCGGACGTGCAAGACGCATTGATGATGCACCGGGCCGATACATCGAATTTTGCAAGAGTACCTTTCCAAGCGATCTGGATCTGAGTGGTTTAAAACTTGTCGTAGATGCGGCCAACGGTGCGGCTTACCACATTGCTCCCCACGTTTTTCGTGAATTAGGCGCCGATGTCTATGCAATAGGCGTGTCTCCTGATGGTTTCAACATCAATAAAGATGTGGGTGCCCTGCACCCTGAAAGCCTCGCTGCCGAAGTGCGTGCGCGCGGTGCGGATCTGGGTATCGCGCTTGATGGTGATGCCGATCGGGTCCAGATGGTGGATGCCTCGGGTCGGGTCTACAACGGTGATGAGTTGTTGTTCGCTGTGATTAAAGAGCGCATGACGCGCGGCCCGGTCGAAGGCGTTGTTGGAACCTTGATGACGAACTTTGGTTTTGAACGTCAGATTAAAAAACTCGGCATAGGTTTTGAGCGCGCACAGGTGGGTGACCGCTATGTGCTTGAGCAACTGCGCAATCGTGGCTGGCTGTATGGCGGCGAAAGTTCGGGCCATCTCCTGTGCCTGGACAGCCATACTACCGGAGACGGTATTGTGGCGGCGCTGCAGGTGCTCGCCGCATTGCAGCGTAGTGGACAACGTCTGGACCAGTGGGTATCCGAGTTGCATATGTATGCACAGAAAATGATTAATGTGCCACTCAAACAGGGCGCTGACTGGGCCAATCACGCCGCACTGAACGCTGCACAAAAAAATGTCGAAGACTTGCTGGGGGATCGTGGGCGCGTCCTGATACGAGCCTCGGGTACGGAGCCCAAGCTGCGCCTGATGGTCGAAGCCGAGGACGATGCGCTGGCAACCCAGTGTGTCAAGATGCTGGCGGCAGTTGATTTGACCCTGTAGATCTTCATCAATTCTTCATGATTTCGTCATGTCCCTGAAATCTCCCCCGCTCAAAATGGGGAAAATCTCAGGAGACGGATGACATGCTTGAACTTGTACGCAGTGCCTCTAGTTTTTTTACCTTACCCACGCACCAGGATGTACATCCTGGTCTGGTCGTAGGGCTGGCTCAGTCAGCACAGGAGCTGGAGCTGATCCAGAGGCTACGGTATGACGTGTTCAGCACTGAATACGGTGCCGTGCTTGGTCAGCAACAGGATGGTATCGATCAGGATGCCTTTGATCCCTGGTGTGAGCATCTGATGGTCAGGGAATTGCATACGGATCGCGTAGTGGGCACCTATCGGGTACTGACTCCGCATCAGGCAAAACGTGCCGGTGGCTACTATTCAGAATCAGAGTTTGATTTGAGCGGTCTGGGAAGCATCCGCAACACACTGGTTGAGTTTGGCCGTGCCTGTATTCATCCAGACCATCGTCAGGGAGGCGTGCTGATGATGCTCTGGTCTGGTCTGGCAGAGATACTGAAGCAGGGCCGTTATGAGCATGTGCTGGGTTGTGCCAGCGTGAGTTTGCGCGATGATGGCAATACGGCGGCCAAGGTCTGGCGCCAGGTACGCGATGAAGTGGGTCTGTCTGACCAGCCAACTGTCACGCCTTTGCATCGATATCCGGTTGAGTTGCTCGATAGTGAGCTGCCTGCAGAGGTGCCAGCCTTGCTCAAAGGCTATCTCAAGCTAGGCGCTCGCGTCTGCGGTGAGCCAGCCTGGGATCCGGATTTCAATACTGCAGACTTTCCGATGTTGCTTTCACTCAGCACGATGGGTGCGCGTTATCGCCGACACTTCGGTTTTGACAAACTGTCGGATCGGGCACGTTAATCATGCGTGATATTTTTGTCTTTTAGACAGGAATCAGTTCAAAATCAAACCCGACCTTGCCCCATTCGCGCTCTTCTCCATGCAGTGAAAAATCTGTCAGCGGGTGGGTAGAAAGCCATTTTTTGTCGACACGAGCCACAATCGATGTGTCTTTGACGCTGATAGTGATCGGGAGTTTTGCAATGTCTTCGCGCCGGCGACACAAGAGTACGGCCAATCGCAGGCATAAGATCGCCAGCCATTTGTCCCGTGACTGAACCAGCGACTGCGCTTTGGTCAGCTTGCCGGTGTGGGTCAGTGCGAGCAGCCCCAGTTGTGACTGATCGACGCGCGAAAAGCCGGGCATATCCGCGTGATTCAGGATATAGGCACTGTGCTTGTGATAATCAGCTTGCGCGATTGAAATACCCGCCTCATGGAGATCTGCCGCCCAGCTCAGCGTATGGCGTAGTTCATCCTGAGGGGATTTTTCGGGGAAGAGGCTGTCATACAGGCTCAGGGCGGTGCGTTTGACGCGCGCTGCCTGCCTGGTATCGACGTGATAGCGTTTCATGAATACATTGACGGATTCATCACGACGATCATGCGACTCTTCACGGCCGGCCATATCCACCAGTACGCCCAGACGCAAGGCGCCATCGCCGGTTTTCATGATGTCGACATGCATTTCATCAAAAAACGCGCTCATGATGGCCAGGCCGCCCGTCAGGACGTCCGCACGTTCAGTCTTGATGCCGGGCAAATCTTCTGGAATGACGCGACCCGCGCGCACAATTTTTGTTTTGAGTCGTTCGATTCCTTCGCGGGTGATGCCGCCACTCGAGAACCGGCTTTCGGTCAGGATTGCAAAAAGGGCTTTTGCGGTGCCTGAGGAGCCAATTGCTGTTGTCCATCCCATTTTGCGGTACGGCTTGGTAATGACTTCGATTTCGCGCCGGGCAGCGAGCTCGGCCTGCTTCATTGCGTAGGCATCAATGACGCCATCAGGGAAAAATTTGCGGCTATAGCTCACACAGCCCATATAGAGTGAAGACATCAGAATGGGTTCATCTCCCTTTCCAATAATGACTTCAGTCGAGCCACCACCAATATCGATCACCAGGCGTTTTTCTTCAGAAACGGGAAGGGTATGGCTGACTCCCGCGTAAATCAGACGGGCTTCTTCGCGACCGGCAATGACCTCAATCGGAAAACCGAGCGCAGCCTCGGCGCGAGGAAGAAAATCCGCTACGTTGCGGGCAACACGAAAGGTATTGGTCGCGACTGCACGGACACGATCAGGGTGAAAACTGCGCAACCGTTCACCAAAACGTCCCAGTACCTCGATTGCGCGCTCAACCGACTCATCGTTGAGGTTTTTTGCAGCATCCAGGCCTGCGGCCAGTCGGACTGTTTCTTTGAGCCGGTCAATCTGATAGATATGTTTGACGCCGTTTTGAACTGCAACGCGACCAATTGATAGTCTGAAGCTGTTTGAGCCTAAATCAACTGCTGCTAAAAGGTGTTCCATGCGGTGCAACCAAAAATGCGACAAACCCTATTATAAATAGGTATCTTGTTATCAAACTGACATATAACTGGAGTAAAACAGAGTCTAAATTAGGATCACTGTAAATGCCCGCTCGAAAAAAAACCGAACCTCTATTTTTGAACCGTGAGCTGTCGCTCCTGAAATTCAACGAACGCGTGCTGGCGATGGCTGAGCGCGCAGACACGCCGTTGCTTGAGCGGCTGCGCTACGTGTGCATTGTGAGTTCGAATCTGGATGAGTTTTTTGAGATCCGTGTCTCGAGCCTCAAAGAGCAGCAGTCCCGGCACCCCAATCTGAAGGGCGATGACGGCATGACGGCTGCGCAGGCGTTTGAGCAGGTCCAGCTTGCGGTGCACACGATGGTTGACCGTCAGTATGCGTTGCTCAATGATGATATTTTGCCGCACCTCAAAGCTGAAGGCGTGGTCTTGCATCAGGCTTCTGACTGGAATGCGGCACAGCGGGCCTGGGCGCATAGTGTGTTTGTGCGTGATGTGATGCCCTTGCTGACGCCGATTGGTCTTGATCCGGCGCATCCTTTTCCGCGCGTCTATAACAAAAGTCTGAATTTCATTGTGCCACTTTCGGGCAAGGACGCATTTGGTCGTAAATCCACGATTGCGATTGTCCAGGCACCGCGTGCACTGCCGCGTCTGATGAGCGTTCCATCTGCTGTCTCGGGGCAGCCACATGGCTTTATTTTGCTGACAGCCTTATTGCGCGCCTTTGTTGGAGAGTTGTTTCCAGGAATGGTGATGCAGGGCTGTTATCAATGGCGCGTGACACGCAACAGCGATTTGTTTGTCGATGAAGAAGAAGTCACCAACTTGCGCCAGGCGCTGCAAGGTGAACTTTCGCAGCGTAACTTTGGTTCTGCCGTTCGGCTGGAAATCGATCAGTTGACGCCGCCTGACATCGAAGCCTTTTTACAGAAAGAGTTCTCACTTCTTCCCGTTGATACGTATCGCGTGAATGGTCCGGCCAACGTTTCACGCCTCATGCATATCTGTACTGCAGTGAATCGTCCGGATTTATTATTTCCGGAGTTTCGCGCTCCCATTCCACCGCCGTTTGATGATCTGGCGAGCCGGCCATCAGCCATATTTGAAGCGATTGCCCAGGCTGATCGCCTGTTGCACCATCCCTATCAGTCTTTTCAGCCTGTAATTGATTTTTTGACGGCTGCTGCGATTGATCCTGATGTCGTGGCAATCAAACAGACGATTTATCGCACGGGGGAAGACTCAGAGCTGATGCGGCTGCTGCTTGCCGCCGCACGTGCAGGCAAAGAGGTGACAGTCGTGGTGGAGCTGATGGCCCGCTTTGACGAACAGACCAATATCAACTGGGCTGCCCGGCTCGAAGAGGTCGGCGCCCATGTGGTGTATGGCGTGGTAGGTCATAAGACACATGCCAAGATGGCCCTGGTTCTGAGGCGCGAAAAGGGCCGGATCCGTCGCTATGGACACCTGGGTACGGGCAACTATCATCCCCGCACTGCAAGGCTGTATACGGACTTTGGACTGCTGACAGCAGATCCAAGATTATGCGAAGACATGGACAAAGTGTTTTCGCAGCTGACAGGTCTTGGTGCACGACGCAGCCTGAAGCTTTTGCTGCAGTCACCTTTTACGATGCACACTTCGGTTGTCGCAATGATCCGTGCAGAGGCACGTGCGGCACGCGCCGGAAAAAAAGCCCACATCATGGCAAAAATGAACTCGCTACTTGAGCCGATTGTGATTCAGGAGCTCTACAAAGCGAGTAAGGCGGGCGTCAAAATTGATCTGATTGTCCGTGGCCTTTGTGCCCTGAGGGCGGGTGTGCCCGGTCTGTCGGACAATATTACGGTGCGCTCGATTATCGGCAGGTTTCTTGAGCACTCACGGGTATTTTATTTTTACGCCCAGGGGGCAGAGTCCGTGTATTTGTCTTCGGCGGACTGGATGGATCGCAACTTTTTCAGGCGAGTGGAGATTGCCTTTCCGGTTCTTGACAAGGTACTTAAAAAACGCGTCATTAATGAGGCGTTCATGTTTGGTCTGAAAGACAACCGGCAGGCCTGGGTGGAGCAGGCAGACGGCAACTATACGTTGTTGCGCAGCCGCAAGACCGCCTTTAATTCACATGATTATTTGATGGATACAATTGGAAAAGAGTGATTTAAATCAATTGGTTGTAATAGATTCAACTTGTACGGTCCCGCTAGGGGCCGTATTTGTTTGTGACTGTCATCATCCGGTCACGTTGGGTGCCTAATATTGCGTCAGTGCAATGAGTTTCTTGTTTTTTTTCACTGATTTATGAGGCGACGCAAATGATTAAGCGTGCATTGATTCAACTATCTTCAGGCGTGCTGCTCGGTATGGCAGCATTAACCGCCCAGGCAACCGATATTACCGGTGCGGGCGCAACTTTTCCCTTTCCGGTTTACGCAAAGTGGGCGGCCGACTATAAGGCAGCCTCAGGCAATGCGGTGAACTATCAGTCGATCGGCTCTGGCGGCGGTGTTCAGCAAATCACAGCTAAAACTGTCGACTTTGGTGCAACCGATGATCCAATGAGCGGCGAGCAGCTCGACAAGCTCGGTTTGATGCAATTCCCCGCAGTCATCGGTGGGACTGTGCCTGTTGTGAACGTCGAAGGCGTTAAGCCAGGTGTTCTCAAGCTGACCGGACCCGTGCTTGCAGATATTTTTCTGGGCAAAATTAAAAAATGGAACGAAGCGCCAATTCAGTCGCTTAATCCGGATGTGAAGTTGCCTGCTGCTGACATTATTGTTGTGCACCGCTCAGATGGTTCGGGTACGACCTTTGGCTGGACGAACTACCTGGCAAAAGTTTCGCCAGACTGGAAAGATAAGGTCGGTGAGGGCAAGGCTGTGAAATGGCCGGTCGGTCAGGGCGGTAAGGGTAACGAAGGCGTAGCCGCTTATGTTAAACAGTTAAAGAATTCGATCGGCTATGTTGAGTACGCCTACGCCAAGCAAAATGCTCTGGCCTGGACCCAGGTTCGCAATATGGCAGGTAAGTTTGTCCAGCCTGAAGAAGAGGCTTTTGCAGCAGCAGCCGCTAATGCTAAGTGGGACAGCGTTCCGGGCATGGGTGTTGTCCTGACTGAGCAGCCTGGTGCCGCCTCATGGCCTGTCACAAGCGCAACCTTCATTCTGCTTTACAAAGACCAGGCTAAGCCAGAAAATGGCCGGACAGCCGTATCGTTCTTTGACTGGGCATTCGAAAAGGGTGCCAAGACAGCCTCCGATATGGACTATGTGCCTTTACCCAAGGATGTCACAGACAAGATCCGTGCTGCATGGCACGCTGATTTGAAAGCTGACGGCAAACCTTTGCTGAAGTAATTTGTCTAGGGCAATGCCCCCTCGAATGCAGGAGTCTGTGCAGCGAGGGGGCTTTCTTGGTTCTGATTTGCAGGAATAACATTTATGGCTGCGGTAATGGATAATCCTTCACAACATACTTCCGTTATTCGCCCGGTTGGTCAGCTGGGTCATGTACCACCCGTGAAAAAAACGCAGCGCTCCATTCATGATGTCGTATTTAAATACGTCACGCGAGCCTTTGCCTTTCTGGTGTTCAGCCTGTTGGCTGCCATCATGTTTTCATTGCTGTATGGTAGTCAGGAAACGATCGCCAAATACGGGTTGTCCTTTCTCTGGACCAACGAGTGGGATCCTGTGCAAAGCGAATTTGGTGCGCTGGTGCCCGTTGTAGGCACTCTGCTGACCTCCTTTGTTGCTCTGGCCGTAGCCATCCCTGTCTCCTTCGGGATCGCAATGTTTTTGACCGAGCTGGCTCCTGCCTGGCTGCGCCGACCCGTTGGTACTGCAATCGAGATGCTCGCTGCGATCCCCTCTATTATTTACGGGATGTGGGGGTTGTTTGTTTTTGTACCGTTTTTTCAGGAATATGTTCAGCCTGGACTCATCGCCGTCCTGAGCCCCATTCCAGGAATTGGCTGGATGTTCTCGGGTGCACCCTTTGGTATCGGCATATTTACTGCCGGACTGATTCTTTCGATCATGATTACGCCCTTTATCGCTTCAGTGATGCGTGATGTGTTCGAACTTGTCCCTCCGATGCTCAAAGAGTCCGCCTATGGTCTGGGAGGTACAACCTGGGAAGTGATGTGGAAAGTGGTTCTGCCATTCACACGCTCCGGTGTGATGGGTGGTGTCATGCTCGGCTTGGGGCGCGCACTGGGTGAAACCATGGCGGTGACCTTTGTAATTGGAAATGCATTTCGCATGCCGGACTCGTTGTTTGCACCTGGTAATTCGATTGCTTCAGCGCTTGCCAACGAGTTTAACGAAGCGGGTGGCATACAGAAATCTGCCCTGATAGAACTGGGCCTGATCCTGTTTCTCATCACGACAGTGGTGCTTGCCCTGGCAAAAGTCATGCTGATGCGCATGGACCGCGCCGAAGGTAAATAATCATGAATATCAACGTCAAACTCACGCTCAAACCGCCAGCCTCAGCGATTCATTCTGAAAACTGGGTGTATCGCCGCCGTCGGTTTCTGAATCGTCTCATGCTGGGACTTTCACTGGCGGCACTGGTTTTTGGTCTGTTCTGGCTCTGCTGGATACTTTCCGTGCTCCTGATCAAAGGAGGCGGTGCACTGTCCCTGAGCCTGCTGACGCAAAGCACACCGCCACCCGGTCAGACAGGGGGCTTACTTAATGCCATCCTTGGAAGCTTTGTCATGGTTGGCGTGGGTACGCTGATTGGCACGCCTGTTGGAATTCTGGCGGGTACCTACCTGGCGGAATATGGCCAGCGCGGGTGGCTGGCACCTGCCACACGGTTTTTAAATGATGTGCTGCTCTCAGCACCTTCAATTGTGATTGGCCTGTTTATTTATGCGATCTACGTGTCTCAGGTCGGTCACTATTCTGGCTGGGCAGGTGCTTTTGCACTGGCGATCCTGGTGATTCCGGTGGTCGTGCGCACGACGGACAACATGCTGATGCTAGTGCCAAATGGTCTGCGTGAAGCCTGTTTTGCGCTTGGCTGTCCCAAGTGGCGCATGATCGTTCTGGTGTCCTACCGCGCAGCGCGCTCGGGCATCATCACCGGCATCCTGCTTGCCGTGGCACGTGTGGCAGGCGAGACGGCACCGTTGCTGTTTACCGCATTGAATAACCAGTTCCTGTCGTTCGATATGAACAAGCCACTGGCCAACCTGCCCGTGGTGATTTTCCAGTTTGCTGCCAGTCCTTTCAAAGACTGGAACACGCTCGCCTGGGCAGGAGCCACCCTGATTACTCTTGCCGTGCTGGCGCTCAATATCGTGGCACGTAACTTGTTCCGTAAACATTAAATACTGATGGTATCGCTCATGAATATGAAAGCCAATCAAGCAGCAGCTACCCCTAAAATTCAGGTCAACAATCTGAATTTTCATTATGGTAATTTTCATGCGTTGCGTAATGTGAACATGTCGATTGCCGAAAATAAAGTCACTGCATTTATTGGCCCTTCGGGCTGTGGTAAATCGACTTTATTACGCACGCTCAATCGTATGTTTGAGCTCTATCCTGGTCAGCGTGCCGAGGGAGAGATTATTCTGGATGGTGAAAATCTGTTGACCACCAAGACAGATATTTCATTACTCCGCGCAAAGATTGGCATGGTGTTTCAAAAGCCGACGCCATTTCCGATGAGCATTTACGACAATGTTGCTTTTGGTGTGCGTTTGTTTGAGCGCATGAACAAGGGGCAGATGCAGGAGCGTGTCGAATGGGCGCTCACCAAGGCCGCGCTGTGGAACGAAGTCAAAGACAAGCTGCACCAGAGCGGCAACAGCCTGTCTGGCGGCCAGCAGCAGCGCCTGTGTATCGCACGAGGCGTGGCAATCAAGCCTGAGGTCTTGCTGCTCGATGAACCTTGCTCTGCGCTGGATCCCATCTCAACTGCCAAAGTCGAAGAACTGATTGCTGAGCTCAAGAAAGACTACACGGTTGTGATCGTGACCCACAACATGCAGCAGGCTGCCCGTTGTTCCGACTACACGGCCTACATGTATCTGGGTGAGTTAATGGAGTTTGGTGAAACCAGCCAAATTTTCGTCAAGCCTGCCCGTAAAGAAACTGAGGATTACATTACAGGCCGATTCGGTTGAAGCAAAGTTTTTATAAATCTGGTATAGTTTCGGTCTTCGGGGCGTAGCGCAGCCTGGTAGCGCATCTGCTTTGGGAGCAGAGGGTCGTGAGTTCGAATCCCACCGCCCCGACCATTATTTAGTAAAAGTATCAAGCATTTAGGCCAACCCTCAGGGGTTGGCCTTTTTGTTTGGCAGGGCTGTGTTGTCACACAAAAGCAGCTCAGACGCGACAGCCGGGGCAGAGATATCAAACCGACCCTGGCGCAGATACATGGGTTTTCATGCATGATTTGCATTCAAAATACTTTTTGGATCATTTTTCAAAAGCGATGAATTGTCCGTCCCTGCACGCATCTGCTGGTGAAAGTTCATCTTGTTGAATTTTGCAGTGAATGCCGAATTTATATATGGATTCTGGTTTAGGTGTACGGATTTTATATATTTAAAAAGACATACAATCCGTTTTGATTTTTGGCAATGTACGGAGCGGCGGTGAGTTGAGTCAGTCTTTGGTGAAGACCCCGTATTTTGCAGATTCGTCTCTCGTACATAACATGCAGCAATCATGATTGAAAGGGTCTTTGCGCAATGACTGAATTTCTTTACACACTTCCTGATGCCGCCATTGTCATCCTGTTCACCCTGGCAAGTATGATCGTCATGGGATCATTGGGTCTGATCAGACGTCACGTGCCTTTTTTTCAAAAAATCAGAACTGCAGATGAGATCAAAAAATCCGATGATTTCTTGATCGGTATCCGTGCAACATTGATTGGGATGTGCAGTCTGGTACTGGCGTTTTCTCTCGTCACCGTGATCGGGAATTTCAACCGGGCCGAGGCGGCAGCTGCTGCCGAGGCCTCGCTGATTAACAATATGGACCGTATGATGGCGCGCTATGGCGATCCCTCCGCCTCAGAGTTGCGCGATGAGTTGCTGGCTTACACACGCTCGATAGTCGAGGATGAGTGGCCCATGCTTGATCTGGGACGCGGCAGTGAAAAAACCCGCGAGCTGTTTGTGCCGATATCAAAAGGCGTGATCGCCATTCAGCCTGGTCAGGGGCGCCAGTCTGTTATCTACACCGAAATGGTTAAAAAAGCAGACGATATTGCCGAGGCGCGCGAAGCGCGCATCGAAAGTACCTCAACTTCACTTGCTGCTGTGTTCTGGCTGATGGTGACGCTGACGTTTAGCGCGGTGATTATTTTGACGATCTTTATCGATCTCAATTCGATCAGGGTGTTTGGGTTTGCGATTCAGATGGCTGCCTTTGCTGCGCTCTTGTCGGTTGTATTTATCTTTGACGAACCGTTTAATGGAGAAACGTCTGTCAGTCCCAAGGCATTTGTCAAAGTGATCCGCGCGATGGAAGCTCGCGCACACTAATCAAGCTACGCTCTCGACTTTGTTCACCTGTTAAATATTGGTGCACAACTGCCGACTTATACTTTTCATCATACTTAGTCATAAAAAACCCCAAAGTTAGGACAAGTGACTAACTTTGGGGTGCAGTTCAGATCAGCGCCTGTTTTTTTGCGCTCTCAATAAGCGATGCTGTTGAGCATCGTTCCTGAGTATTCTTGTATTACTGCATGTACCAGCCGTGACTGACGACAACGGACTGTCCGGTGAGTGCATTGCTCTCAAACCCAGCGAGAAAGGCAACCGTGTTGGCGACGTCGGCAACGGTTGTGAACTCGCCGTCTACAGTTTCTTTGAGCATGACGTTTTTGACGACATCTGCTTCGCTGATGCCCAGTGCTGCAGCCTGCTCGGGAATCTGCTTTTCGACCAGAGGGGTACGGACAAAGCCGGGACAGACAACGTTTGCGCGCACGCCGCGTGGGCCGCCTTCTTTGGCGACGACGCGCGCCAGACCCAGCAGGCCATGTTTGGCCGTCACATAGGCAGACTTCAGTTTAGAGGCTTCGTGCGAGTGCACTGAACCCATATAAATGATGGAACCGCCTTTGCCCCCCGCATACATATGCTTGATTGCTGCCCTGGTCGTCAGGAAGGCGCCGTCGAGGTGAATCGCCAGCATTTTTTTCCAGTCTGAGTACAGGTAGTCTTCAATCGGTGCAACGATCTGGATGCCGGCGTTTGACACCAGTACATCGATACTGCCAAATTTCTTGACAGCCTGTTCAATGCCAGCATTGACGGCTTCTTCATTGGTGACGTCCATCACGACGGCCATTGCGCGCCCGCCAGCCTGGATGATTTCTTGCACGACAACTTCTGATGCAGCCAGATTCAAGTCGGCGATGACAAGTATTGCACCCTGTCTGGACATGGTGAGTGCACACTCTTTACCGATTCCACTTGCAGCACCTGTAACCAGTGCAACTTTATCTTTTAGTGACATCTTCATTCCTTTTAATCAACCGTTAACAAAAGCATACGCCAGGTTTAGTCTTTGAGGTAATCAAAGGCGACTTCTCCAAGCGCAAGCGTCAGATCACACATTAAATGTTTAGCGCCGACAACTTCAAGCACAGGCAGATCTGCGATCGGTGCGAGTGCGTGGTGAAACAACTCCAGGCGTGCAGGGCCGCTCCAGGCACCATGTACTGTTACGTTATGCGAAAAATAGCGCACCAGTTCGCAGATGCGGGGTGTGCCATCTACATGAGGAATGATCTTGAGCAGATAGCATGGCGTCTCTGACATTTTGCGCTGTTCTTCTGCAATATCGAGCGCCTCGTATTTGAAACCCATTGTGCCGGTCGCGACGCGTACCGGACCATAATCAAGTGTTCCAAGGAGTGTGTCGCCCGCAACCTGTAATTTTGGATTCGCGAGTTTTTTAGGAAAGCCCCAAAGTTCACGACCCCCAGCGATGGGCGCGTGGTCATCGAGATACATCATGTGTGTATAACTGGCAGGTTTGCCATCCTGATCGATGACGCTGATGACCTGACCGCTTTCTGTGTAGCTGCCAAAACCCGATGAGTCAGGCATATTGATGAATTCGAAGCTGACCAGTGGATCCTTGACCGTCAGGGGCTCAGGCACGACCGCACGCAGTGCATCAAGATCCGTCCGATAGGTGATGATGAAAAACTCACGATTCACAAAATGATAGGGGCCTTTGGGGTAGGCCGGACTGACAAAGGGCATCGAATAGGCATTGGCACGGATTTCTGAAATCTTCAAGACTGATCTCCTGTGGAACGAGTTGCCATGGGTCTGGAGGCATAAAAAATGAATGGCGAATGACTGGTCGGGGAAATCATGTTGTGATTTGTGACTCGACAGGCAACTATACTTACCATTCTCACGATGATACTGCACCAGAGTATTGTATGGTGCACTACAGCATTCAAGGTTCGACATGAAAAAAGTATTCAAGGTTCCAGACTACCCGTGCGTGGCACTCGTGCTGCAGGGTGGTGGCGCATTGGGCTCCTATCAGGCGGGCGTACTTGAAGGTCTGAGTGAAATCAAGTTGAAACCCACATGGCTGACGGGGATCTCAATTGGCGCACTGAACTGTGCAATTATTGCGGGAAATCCCCCCGGTCAGCGGATTAAAAAGCTGCGTGAGTTCTGGGAAACAATCTGTCAGCCGCCTTCGCCGGCAGCGCAGTCGTTGTCAACCCTCTATCAGTTGTTTGGACTGGCCTCGCAGACGGTAAAGGACCTCACGCTGGCCCAGACTGAACGAATGTTCGGATCTTATGCAGCGGCCCAGTCTATCCTCGAAGGGCAAAAGGGATTTTTTATGCCCAGGCCCATGGCCCCCGGTGGCGGATCCCCTGCGACGACCAGTTATTACGACACGACACCACTGATCGAAACTCTTGAAAAGTACGCTGATTTTGATCGCATTAATAACGGTGACATGCGCGTGTCCGTGGGGGCCACAAACGTTAAAAGTGGCAATTTTGTATATTTTGACAATACTGAAATGAAGCTTGGCCCTAAGCACTTTATTGCTTCAAGTTCATTGCCTCCTGGTTTTCCTGCGACAGAGATCGATGGCCAGTTTTATTGGGATGGAGGTTGCGTGTCGAACACGCCGCTTGAATATATCCTGAACACAAAGCCCCACATGGATACTCTGATTTTTCAGGTAGACCTGTGGAGTGCTCAGGGTGATCTACCGACCGATATATTTGAGGTGCTTGAGCGCCAAAAAGACATTCAGTACTCTAGCCGTACGCGCGAAGTGACGAATAAGATTTTTGAATTACAAACACTGCGCCAATTGTTGGCGGAAACACTTCAGCACGTGCCAGCGGCAGCGCGTAAAAAAGATCCATGGTTTGCCTTGATGCAAGAAAAGCTTTTTGGTGCCCGTTATAAGTGTATCCATATGATTTACAGGAATAAGCCGACAGCCGGGCACTACAAAGACTTTGAGTTCAGTCATGAAACAATGACTTATCACTGGCAGACCGGACTCGACGATATGCGACGCACTCTGGAAAACCCACACTGCCTGGATCTTCCACCGTTAGGCGAGAGCTTTGTCACCTATGACGTACATCGCCATCAGTAACTGTTACGCGCGCATGCTGGAGCATGGATAGTGTAATTTCTCTGACCTTGGCCTTGCTGTGCTCGATGTGGGCGCGCAGCAGGGCTCTGGTCTGGAGGGCGTTCTGAGAAAGGATGGATTTTAAAATCGCAGTATGCTCGAGATAGGTATCCTGGATTCTGTGCTGCTGCGTAAAGTCTAGTCTGCGCACCAGTCTGATACGTTCGGTAATGTCTGTGTGCGTGCGAGTGATTTCAGCGTTGCCAATCGCAGCTACAAGGCCATGATGAAACGACTCATCCAGGCTGCCGACTTCCGTTCCTACCAGAGGTATTGCCTGTGCATCAATATCCCAGGCGATCAACATGTGTTCGACTAACGTTCTGTGTTGATCAGATGCGCAGAGAATCTCTACGCAATGCGTTTCGATCAGTAATCTAAAGTCATAGAGCTCATCTAGCTTTGCAAAATCAACGGATGCGACTTGCCAGCCAACTTTTGGAATAGGGGTGACATATCCTTCGTATTGCAGGCGTTGTAAGGCCTGCCTGAGAGGCGTGCGACTGACCTCAACAGTCCTGGACAAAATATTTTCAGATAAAAGCTGACCCGGCATCAGCTGAAAATTAAAAATTTGCTGCTTGATTGCCATATAGGCCTGCTCAGCCAGGTTGTTGGCACTTTTGCCAAGCGACCCAGTTAGTATCGCGGTGTCCATCATGTTTGAGTCATGCCTGATATATACGCGCGCCAGCCGCCCAGATGGCTAATATTGCTCGCACGTTTAATGGCCCAGGGCTCGCAGATAAATCCTTTGACCCACGTGCCATCCGCCAGTTCGACAGACCCCAGGCCCAGGGGTGAGGGGATGAGTTGCAGGAATGAACCAAGATGATGGCTCGGCATTTCATAGACTTCAAGTTCGATCTGCGTGCCGGGTTCTGTCGTTCTGACAAGACCTGGCTTGGGCGGTATCGTGTCGGCAAGCGCATACAGTTGATAAAAAGCAGAGGTTGTTGTTCGCTGCACCAGCCGGCAGGCACGATCTGCCAGTTGTTGGTGCAATGGCATACCCTGCAAGTGAGCACCAACCACTGCAAGGCGGATGTTCAATTCGGTTGTTTTGAAGGGCTGGGCTGTTGGAGCGCCGGGCGGTAATGCCTGGCCTGACTGCCAATTGCATGCGAGTGCCAGGAGTGCCTGATCCGCACCTCCTGGTGCAATGAATGTCACGCCAAATGGCATTTGCGACGCGGTCAGGCCTGACGGCATTGCAATGGCAGACATTCCAAGCAAATTCACAAAGTTTGTATAGATACCCAGTTCGCTATTACGCAACACGGGATTCTCGGCGACTTCCTGCAAGCTAGGATGCCGGGGCGAAGTTGGAACCATCAGCACGTCGCACTGCGACCAGATCGTCTGGACTGACACAGCAAGTTTCTTGAGCTGGTAGAGCGCCTCAAAACTGTCGGCTGCGGTGAAATGTTCAGCCTGTTGTACCACTGCGCGTACGGTTGGATCAACAGCTTCAGGTTGTGTGCTGAGCAAATTTTTGATGGTGACATAGCGTTCTGCCACCCAGGGGCCGTTGTAGAGCAAATCGGCAATCTGAATGAGTACGCTGAAATCGATGGCCTGGATGTGGGCACCCATTGTTTGAGCATTCGAGATCGCTTGCGCAAACGACTGCTCGTATTGAGCATTGCCAAAAAACTCTGGTGCGGATGGGATGCCGATGCGCAGCGCTTGAGGAAAATCAGATGTCACAGCGTATGCAGGGTGATAACACGGTTCGCTGGCAATCTCTTGCGCAGAGGATTGCATCACTGCGAGTACGGCTTGCGCCTCTTGCGCCGTTCCAGCAAAAATCGAAACACAATCAAGTGTCTGACAGGCGGGCAATACACCTTCGATGCTGACGATCCCGGGAGTAGGCTTCATGCCGACTATATTGTTGAAGCCTGCAGGTACACGTCCGGATCCTGCGGTATCTGTACCCAGGCTAAAGCACACCAGCCCGCGCGCGACAACGGATGCTGAGCCAGAACTTGAGCCTCCACTCACATAAGTTGGATCAAAGGTGTTTGGCACTGCGCCGTATGGTGAACGTGTGCCAACCAGACCCGTCGCAAACTGGTCAAGATTGGTTTTTCCAATCAGGATGGCACCTGCATCCATCAGCTTTTGCACAGCGGTCGCCGTGCGAGTGGCGATGTGTGCAAAGGCCGGGCATGCGGCCGTGGTGACCCAACCCTCTACATCGATATTATCTTTGATCGCAAAGGGTATTCCGTGTAATGGCTGCGGCTGGCCGGTATTCTGTTCGAGTCTCAGCAGTTGTGCTTCGATTTGCTCAGCATTGCCCAGACATATCCAAGCGGGGTCTTGCTGCATCGCTTGCTCTGCACGCAGCAGATGTGTGATGTTTTCGATTAGAGCTCTAGGCTTTAGCGTTCCAGACCGATAGGCGCTTCTGAGTTCCATCAGATTCATCATGCCCGCATCTCACGCTGAAAGACGGCCAGCGCATGGGCTTTGGTCGCAATAAATTCTGGGTCGCTGACTGCCTCGGGTGCGCGCGGTTTAGCCATATCAAAATCCAGAAACTCCGCGATGCGTGTGGGACGACGTGTCAGTAATAAAATTTTGTCGGCCAGGAACACCGCATCCTCAAGATCGTGGGATACGATCATCATGGTCACGCCTGTGGCGAGATTGGCTTCTTGCAGCTTGGCGCGAATGAACAGGGTCATCTCGAAATCGAGTGCAGAGAAGGGTTCGTCCAGAAATAGCACCTCAGGTCGCGTGGCAAGTGCACGCATGATGCACACAGTCTGCTGCTGTCCACCTGATAATTCATAGGGATACAGCTTGAGATTGAATCTGATTTCAAACAAGGCAATGAGTTCATCGACGCGGCGTTTAACTTCGTCACGCTTGACACCACTGCGTTTGAGTGGATATGCAATATTGTCCCAGGCGCTCATCCAGGGAAAGAGCGCATCCCGATAGTTTTGAAATACATAACCTATGGATGTGTCTTTAAGCGATTTGCCGTCAAATAAAATCTGTCCGCCATCGATCGGCATCAGGCCTGCGATCATATTGATCAGTGTCGATTTGCCGCAGCCGTTGGGTCCGAAGATCGAAATGATTTTCCCTTTCGGGATGTTCAGATCAAAGTCCTGATAAAGCGGTACGCCGCCAAAGGCTTTGTTCAGGCCGCGGATGGTGACATGCGTGCCGGGTGGTTGTGGTCGTTCAATAATTGTGCTCATGCCTTGCCACTCCAGTGAATCAGGTGTTTTTCGAGCATCATGAACAACACATTCAGCGCATAACCAACGGCTCCTGTGATGATGATGGAGCTGTACATTTCCTTCACATTGAATACTTGCTGGGCATCAATGATGCGGTGTCCGAGTCCGTCCTCAGAGCCGATGAACATCTCGGCCACAATCACGATCACGAGTGCCATGGAGATCCCGCTGCGCAAGCCTACAAAGGTTTGAGGCAAGCTCTCCATCAGCAGGACGTCTTTAAATATATATCGCTTGGGAATGCCCATCGTGATCGCCGCCATGACGCGCGTCTTCTTTGCGTTCATGACACCGTAGGCGCTGTTGAACAGGATGACCAGTACCGCAGCAAACGCCGCAATGGCAACCTTATTCAAGTCTGTAATCCCGAAAATGAGCAAGAATAAAGGGATTAGTGCCGAAGACGGTGTCGAACGAAAAAAGTCCACCAAAAACTCAACACTGCGATAAATGGCCTGTGAGCTGCCCAGTGCAATTCCGAGCGGCACACCAATCACCGTTGCAACCCCAAATGCGTACAGTGTTCTTCTCAGGGTGGCGAACAGATCAATATTCATGGCACCAGTAATCAGTGAATGCCATAAGAACGCGAGCGTATCCATCGGAGGGGGCAGCAATACCGGTTTAACCCATTTGGCTGAGATGGTGACTTCCCATAGGCCCAGCAATAGCAATGGCCCGATCAGCGGGAGAAATATGGCGAAGTTGATTTTTGGCAGACGCATCGGGTCAGGCACCAAACAAGAGTGATTTGACATCAACTTTCTGGGTGAAAATTTTGCGTTCGGTGAACACGTCAAAATATTTCTGGAACGCAGCGATGTCTGAGGGGGTAAATTCGTCATACATCACAAAATTTGCGATTGGAACATCCTTGGCAATCGACGCATCAATGGACGTAAAGCGATCCAGTGAGGGCCGTGAGGCATCAGGATTCTTCCTGACAAAATCCACGCCTTTAGCGTAGGCTGCCAGGAACTTTTTCACATCTTCCGGACGTTCTTTTATCAGCGTCGTGACCAGGGCGGCGGTGCCACCAAACCATGGTGCCTTCGCGTCATCCAATACATATTTTGAGATCACCCCTGTTTCTAGTACTTTGCTCTGTCCTTTGACGCGACCAATGGTACCGCTTGGCTCAAGTGTGTAGACCGCATCAATCTGGCCTGCGACTAGCGCAGGCACGTGCTGTCCGACGGGGAGTTCGATGGGCTTGATATCTCCGAGGCCATTCTTTTCAAGAATGATTTTTGTCAGTACAACGTTCTGGATACCAGGTCCGCAGGCGACGCGGGCCCCTTTCAAGTCTTTGATGGCTGTCGCTTTGCTATCCATCGGCACCAGAAATTCATCCAGAACGTATTGTTCATTTGAGGGGTTGGAACAAATGATTTTGAATAAGTTGGGCGACGTGATTTCACCTAGTGCGAGCGCGGCAGATGCTGTGCCATTTGCAGAGCCATGAATACGGCCTGCCACCATGGCTTCAACGATTTGCGAGGGGCTGGCAAATTTCACACCTTCAACATCCAGGCCTACTTCTTTGAAGTAGCCTTTTTCAAGTGCGACATAAAAAGGCAGTCCGGCTGCGATCGGCCAGTAACCAATCAGAATTTTTTCACCCGCTGCCCGCGAGAGTCCAGGCAGGGCAGAGAGCAGGGCGGTGCCTGCACCCATGCTTAACAGCTGTCGACGGCGAATCATTGTCTGGCGCATAGTATTTCCTTTGGTCTGTTGACTTTGAAAGGTGTTTGACTGAGCGTCAAACTGATGTACTAGCTTGTATGCAAGCAAATTGCATGCCAGACAGGTCAGCAAAGGAGAGATGCAGGCGCAGACGGCTTCGCGCAGAGAAATGAAAGAATGAGGTGTGCGAGAACGTCATCTGTGTGCACGAATCTGGTGCGTGCGAGAGGCATGCGCACCAGACAGGCGAGCCTGACGGATCTAGACTTGAACTGCGAGCAACTCCTGTTGCACGTGATGCACAGAGCGTTGCAGCTGTTTCATTGGGTAGGTGAGGTCGGGATATTTATTTTCTGTCACGACTTGTGGCAATGGTTCAAGCGGTTCAGTGGGCCCGGTCGATGAGGTGTCTCCGAGTGCAGGCATTAAGGCAGCCAGATGTTCAGTCACTTCCTGCGGTGCCTCAGGCATCGCGATCAGTGTGTTCATGACTGCTGCGATCTGGGAAGCCAGCATATGGCTCTGAATCAGCAGGTTGTTAAACTCCGCCACATGACGCTGCCTGGACTCAGGTTCGAGCATCATCCGGTAAAAAGCTCCGGCAAAATTACTGAAGGCAACATGTACATTCTTGCGTGCGAGTCGCCAATTCAGATCAGCCTGTTGAGTGGCCGGGTGTTGCAAATCACGACTCGCAGCGTCTCGGGCCTCAAGGTAGAGCAGGCCGGACTGGAGATACGTGCGGTTGGCCACCACCGCCGCTTTGGCCAGTGAGGGCATGAACTGGGATTCCCACCAGGGCAGAAAATAACTGCACGCAAAGCAGACGATCGAACCTACGATCGTATCAAGTGCACGATCGGCAATCACGGTCGATGAACCAGGATCAATAAAATGAAATGCAAGCAACACCGCAGTTGTATTGAATGCAGATGCAGCCATGTAATTGATCTGAATCATGCTGGCACCGATAATGGTGATCACAATCATCAGTGCCAGCAGCCAGCCTGGGTCCTGTGTGCTGTAGAGAATCCCGAAGGCGGCTGCGCAGCCGATCATCGTGCCAAATAGTCGCCAGCCGTTGCGCTGTCGCGTCAGGGCAAAACCCGGCTTCATGATGATGAGTACCGTCAGCAAAATCCAGTAGCCCTGGCGGGCCAGGACTGGAATCAGCGTAGACAGGGTCATGGCGATTCCGACTGCGAGCGTGACGCGCAGGGCATACCGGCAAAAAGGCGAATCGAGTCGCAGATTGCTCGTGAGCATACCGAGGCGAAACTGATCACGCGACAAGAACTGACTCAACGAATTATTCATGTCCACAGCATGAATGGGCTGCGTGTCTTTTGCGCCCCTTGTGAATTCGGCCATCCGGTCAACCATACGTGCGCTCAGTCTGAGACGGCGCACAATTTCGACGCATAGCCTGTACACATCAGGATCGCTGGTGGAAAAACCATTGACCTGCATGAGCTGGACTTCATATTCCAGGGCGCGCAGCTCTGCCTTGACGCTGCTGCGACGTCTGACGCGGCGATTACGCGATACGGCGAGCGCAATGCGCTCAATGTCCTGGGACATTTTGCCCAGGGCGTCACGCATGAACAGCAGAGCATCAGAATCGCCAAGCGCTTTTCGTAGCAGCACGTAATCCGTTCGCGTAGCCACCAGCGTGTCGAGAATACCGATCATCTCGATAAACAGATTCCACAGCATGATGCGGCGTGGATCCCGTTTGCTTGACTCTGTCGAAAGTCCCCTGAGCACCATGTCGCGTGCGGCCTGGTGTTTTTCAGTCATGTCTGACTGGCAGGCAATGAGCGCACGATAACTCGTGTCCAGATCGCCATCGAGGTTATACATGTCTGCGCGTCGCGCAATGTAGTCTGCCGTTGAAAACAGCGCCACGGATAACGCCTGCTCTTTTTCGCGCATGATCATGACGCGGCTGACCAGGTAGCTAAATAGGGTGTAAAACAACCCGCCACCCACCGAAGTGAGTGAATGAAGCCAGACTTCGTCGGTGGTCAGCGGCGAGTGCATGGTGACAGTCATGAGTAGCAGGCAGGCAAAACCAATCTGACCGCCTTTTTTGCCGTATACCGAAAGCATGGAAAAAAAGAAGCATTGTCCGATCACGGCAAACCAGATCAGCAGCGGGTGCGAGGAGGCCAGTCCGGTGATGGTGACCGTGACGGCGCCAAGCATCGCGCCCCCGAGCATTTCGCGTCCCCGGTGTTCGTGTGGGCCGGGCTGATCGATAAACGCCACACACAAGGCGCCAAACGTTGCCACCAGACCTGCCGAATACCATCCAAACAGACCGCCCAGCACCATAATGGGCAGCAGGGTGCCTGCCGCGCGCCGAATCCCACTATAAAAATGGTGACTGTATATAAAGCGCTGAATATGGTTAATGCGGATGTCCATGGGCCAGATCGTGTGAGGTATGTGCGCTGCAGCAATTTTGCTCCAGGTCCTACTCTATCGAAGTCTGCAGGGCATGACAACAAAAGTCCAAGCTATTTTTAGCGAATATTCTTAGTTTCAGGCCCCTCTGGAGATGGGGACGATTTGCGCTGCGACGCACAACACGTTAAAGTTTTAGGTTCGTGCGAAAAAGGCTTATCGCTTCTTTGCACAATGGCTTCTTAGCTTGGGTCACAACCCTGCGCGTGCATGCCATTAAACTTTTGCTGCTGCCCCCGCCACAAGCGTGCGGTCAGCGCGTCCGTTTCGATCCAGTGCACCCCTGTTGGGTGCGTGCAACGCCTGATGGCGAATGCGCGTCGGGTTGGCAATGTGTCCGGGTGGCCAGGCTCCGTGAGCTTGAAAACGTCGGGTCATGTTGCGGATTCCTTCGCGGTTCCGTAACTCTCTTAACTAATGTGGATACACATGAGGGTCACAGTCTGATGAGCAATGCCGGTAATGAAAGGAATGACATCATGGAACTCAATGGCGCAGATATTCTCGTGCGTTGTCTGGCAGAAGAAGACGTAGAACACGTCTTTGGTTATCCCGGTGGAGCAGTGCTCTACATTTACGACGCGATCTACAAGCAAGACAAATTCAAACATATCCTGGTTCGGCATGAGCAGGCAGCGGTGCATGCTGCAGATGCCTATTCGCGCTCCTCGGACAAAGTCGGTGTGTGCCTGGTGACGAGTGGTCCGGGCGTGACCAACGCGGTCACGGGGATTGCGACCGCTTACATGGATTCGATCCCGATGGTGATCATCAGTGGTCAGGTGCCTACGCACGCCATTGGTGAAGATGCTTTCCAGGAGTGCGACACGGTGGGCATTACCCGCCCCTGCGTCAAGCATAACTTCCTGGTGCGTGACGTCAAGGATCTGGCCGAGACGGTACGCCGCGCGTTTTATATTGCGCGCACAGGTCGTCCGGGTCCTGTGCTGGTTGATATTCCAAAAGACATCACTGTTGCGCATTGCAAGTACACCCCCCTGAAGGGCGACCCAGTCATACGCTCGTACACACCGGTCATCAAAGGCCATCAGGGTCAGATCAAGAAGGCCGTGCAGATGTTGTTGCAGGCAGAGCGTCCAATGGTCTACAGCGGTGGAGGTGCCATTCTGTCCGACGCTTCGGCTGAGCTCACGCAATTCGTCAAGTTATTGGGTGCACCCTGCACCAATACACTGATGGGGCTTGGCGCCTACCCCTTCAGCGATCCGCAGTATGTCGGCATGCCTGGTATGCACGGCACATACGAAGCCAACATGGCGATGCAGCACTGTGATGTGCTGATTGCGATTGGTGCACGATTTGACGACCGGGTGATTGGCAATCCCAAACATTTTGCACAAAACCCACGCAAGATCATTCACATCGACATCGATCCGTCGTCGATTTCTAAACGCGTCAAGGTCGAAGTGCCGATCGTTGGCAATATCAAGGACGTACTGGTTGATCTGATCGCCCAGTACGAAGTTGCAGCAGTCGAGACGCGTCAAAATGCGGATGCGCTTGCCAAATGGTGGCAGCAGGTCGATATTTGGCGCAGCAAACAATGCATGAAGTTTGCCGACTCCCTTGAGGTCATCAAGCCCCAGGCGGTTGTGCAAAAGCTCTGGGAAGTCACCAAGGGTGATGCGTTTATTACGTCAGATGTTGGTCAGCACCAGATGTGGGCGGCCCAGTACTACGGCTTTAACCAGCCACGTCGCTGGATTAATTCAGGCGGCCTGGGCACCATGGGTGTGGGACTGCCCTACGCGATGGGCGTGCAGATGGCACATCCTGATGCAACCGTTGCCTGTATCACTGGCGAAGGCTCGATCCAGATGAATATCCAGGAGCTTGCCACTTGCCGCCAGTATCACCTGACGCCTAAGATTCTCTGCCTGAATAACCGGTTCCTCGGTATGGTGCGTCAATGGCAGCAGATCGACTATTCTTCGCGTTATTCAGAG
Source organism: Alcaligenaceae bacterium (assembly GCA_947379755.1). GTDB lineage: Bacteria > Pseudomonadota > Gammaproteobacteria > Burkholderiales > Burkholderiaceae_B > Zwartia. The sequence goes on from CANCOC010000023.1 coordinate 36,490, forward strand.
TCCTACATGGACTCACTGCCTGACTTTGTGAAACTGGCCGAAGCTTATGGCCACGTGGGCATGCGTATCGAAAAACCGTCTGATGTTGACGGCGCGATGCGTGAGGCATTCAAGCTTAAAGACCGGCTGGTCTTCATGGACTTCATTACTGATCAGACAGAGAACGTTTGGCCAATGGTCAAAGCCGGTCGTGGTTTGACCGAAATGTTGCTCGGCTCAGAAGATCTGTAAGGAGACCACCATGAAACACGCTATATCTGTTCTGATGGAAAACGCACCAGGCGCCTTGTCGCGCGTGGTTGGTCTGTTTTCTGCACGTGGTTACAACATCGAAACGCTTACGGTTGCACCGACTGAAGACAACACGCTCTCGCGCCTGACGCTGGTGACAATGGGGTCTGACGATGTGATTGAGCAAATCACCAAGCATTTGAATCGTCTGGTTGACGTCATCAAAGTCGTTGATCTGACTGAAGGCCCGCATATTGAACGCGAGCTGATGCTGATCAAAGTGCGTGCGGTGGGTAAGGAGCGCGAAGAAATGAAGCGTATGGCGGATATTTTCCGTGGTCGCATCATCGATGTAACGGATAAGTCATACACCATTGAACTCACGGGTAACCAAGAAAAGGTGCAGGCTTTTATCGATGCGCTGGATCGTAGCGCCATTCTGGAGACCGTTCGCACGGGCGTCTCCGGTATTGGTCGCGGAGAACGCATCCTCAAGCTTTGATCGCTGCTTGTCTAGAAACGGTCTGTTTTTAAATATAATTAAACTTAACTTACAAAAAATCTGGAGCCCAGAATGAAGGTTTACTACGATAAAGATTGTGACTTGTCCCTGATCAAAGGCAAAACAGTTGCCATTATTGGTTATGGTTCACAGGGTCACGCCCATGCACTGAACCTGCATGAATCAGGCGTCAAAGTGATTGTCGGTCTGCGCAAAGATGGCGCATCCTGGAAAAAAGCAGTCAACGCAGGTCTGAAAGTTGCTGAAGTGGCAGAAGCCGTCAAAGCTGCTGACCTGGTCATGATGCTTTTGCCTGACGAGAACATCGCCCAGGTGTATCGTGAAAGCGTTCACACCAACATCAAGCCTGGCGCAGCACTGGCCTTTGCACACGGCTTTAACGTGCACTACGGCCAGGTTGTGCCGCGTGAAGACATCGACGTCATCATGATTGCTCCTAAAGCACCTGGTCATACCGTCCGTGGCACATATGCCCAGGGTGGCGGCGTGCCAGCACTGGTCGCTGTGCATCAGAACAAATCTGGCGCTGCGCGCGATGTCGGTCTGTCATATGCATGCGCAATCGGTAGTGGTCGTGCCGGTGTGATCGAAACAAACTTCCGCGAAGAAACCGAAACCGACTTGTTCGGCGAACAGGCCGTCTTGTGCGGCGGTACGGTTGAGCTGATCAAAGCTGGCTTTGATACGCTGGTCGAAGCTGGCTATGCTCCTGAAATGGCGTATTTCGAATGCCTGCATGAGCTCAAGCTGATTGTTGATCTGATTTATGAAGGCGGTATTGCCAACATGAATTACTCCATTTCGAACAATGCTGAGTTTGGCGAATACGAAACCGGTCCAAAGATTGTCACCGAAGCCACACGCGATGCAATGCGTCTGGCACTCAAAGACATTCAGACCGGTGAATACGCCAAGCGCTTCATCCTGGAAAACCAGGCGGGTGCTCCTGCGCTGACATCACGTCGTCGCATCAACGCTGAATCACAGATCGAAGTGGTTGGTGCCAAGCTGCGCGCCATGATGCCCTGGATTGCTGCAAACAAACTGGTCGATCAGACCAAGAACTAATTTTCAGCAGAATGCTGGGTGAAGGCCCTGAATTTCGGGCAATGACCCAGCGTTCCAGTTGTAAATTGAACATGCGCCCCGTGAAAGGCGCCCAAATCTGTCGGATCTCAGGTCTGACTTTCAGGGCGCAGTTCATCGGGGCGTGTTTTTTTGGGTTAACCTTTGGCTAACTATGAATACTCCACATTACCCCCAACCCCTTATTGCCCGCGAAGGCTGGCCATTCATCGCCGGCTCGATTGTTATCGCGCTCTTGGTGAGCCAATGGTCGCTCGGCTGGTCCATTCCCTTGTGGATCATTGCAGTGTTTGTCCTGCAGTTTTTCCGTGACCCCCCACGAGCGGGCTCAACTGAACCCAATGCTGTGTTGTCACCTGCCGATGGCAGGATCGTGGTGGTCGAACACACGCAGGATCCCTACGGCAACCGCGATGCACTAAAGATTAGTGTTTTCATGAATGTCTTTAATGTGCACAGCAACCGTTCACCAGTCGATGGCGAAGTGCTGAGCGTCAAATATTTTCCCGGCAAGTTTTTTAATGCCTCGCTCGATAAAGCATCACTCGAAAACGAGCGCAACGCCATGGTGCTGCAAACAGCCTCTGGCCATATCGTGACGGCTGTGCAGGTTGCAGGCCTGGTCGCCAAACGTATTCTTTGCTATGCCAAGCCGGGTGACCAGCTTGCGCGTGGTCAGCGGTATGGTTTTATTCGTTTTGGTTCGCGTGTCGATGTGTATCTGCCTCCTGGTTCGCGTCCACGGGTCGCCATTGGCGACATCGTCAGTGCCACCAGCACAGTACTGGCTGACTTGCCTGAAACCATTTCTTAAGGGTCCTATGCCAAACTCTCACCGCGACCCAGAGCTCCGCCACCGCAGCATTTACCTGCTGCCTAATGCCTTTACCACTGCTGCGTTGTTCGCAGGGTTTTACGCTGTCGTGCAGGCGATGAACAATCGTTTTGAAATGGCAGCAATTGCGATCTTTGTCGCCATGGTGCTTGATGGAATGGATGGACGTGTTGCGCGTCTGACCAATACAACTTCAGCATTTGGTGAGCAGTACGACTCGCTCTCGGATATGACTTCTTTTGGTGTGGCGCCTGCCCTGATCGTGTATGAGTGGATGCTGCACGACCTGGGACGCTGGGGCTGGCTTGCTTCTTTTGTCTATGTATGCGGTGCTGCGTTGCGTCTGGCACGGTTCAACACCAACATTGCAGTGGTAGACAAGCGATTTTTCCAGGGCTTGCCCAGTCCCGCTGCTGCGGCACTGGTCGCAGGCTTCATCTGGCTGGTGGTGGATAACCGTCTGCAGGTCCCGCACGAGATACTCGCCTGGTCAACCTTCTTTATTACGATCTATGCTGGTATTGCGATGGTGACCAATTTGCCCTTTTATAGCGGTAAGTCATTCGCGCTTGGCCGCAGTGTGCCGTTTTGGGTGATTCTGGTGTTCGTGGCGGGCTTTGTCTTTATTTCGAGTAATCCGCCTGTCGTGCTGTTTGGTCTGTTTATCGTATATGGACTATCTGGCTGGGGCGTCTGGCTCTGGCGCTGGAAACGTGCGCGCCAGTTGAACAGCAGCCATCACCCCAAACCTTAATCAGACCTTAACGCCTGCCCTCGCCACCACCCAGATACCAGGGGTCTGGTCCAGGGTGGAAATGCGTGACCTGTTTGCCGTCAGCACCTAAAAATATGTACATCAGCGAATTCCAGGTGCCAGACTGCTTGTAGCGGTAGGACCAGACGACTTCGTGGTCCTTGCCTACGCCGACCTTTTCGGCTGGCGGACCAAATTCACACAAAACCTGTTCGTCTGTCCACTTGCCTTGCGCAAGCATGTCAAAGTGCGCATCCGTGAGCAACTGTTTCATGGCGACGATTGTGCCATCCCTGGAAATAAAGCTGCCAAAGGCATACTGACCCATAGGCTGCTGTGACCAGATCATGCGCTGGGTGCCGTCAGCATTCGGGCAGGTGATGGTGGGTTTGCCGAATTTTTGTTCGACTTCAGCAATCGGTGTTCCGGCCGGAACCGTCTGCAATTGTGCACAGCCTGCCAGCCCCAGTGCGATTGCAGCAATCGAAAATGCTTTGAGGTTGAAACGTGAATGTTTCAACGTTGTTGCATGAGTGAATGATTTCATGATGATTCCTTGGTCTAATCTGCATCAAAACCGCGTGTCCCTTCGTCGAACATCGGGTCGGGTACGGGTCCAAACTTCATGACGTGCTGGCCATCATCTCCAAAAGTAATGACCATGAACGCGTACCAGGTACTGTTCTGCATGTAGCGATAGAGCCACGTAGTGTGTTTGTCGTAAAAGCCCAGCCCGAGGCTCTGTATCTCAGCGGGAGGGCCAAACTCACAATGTATTTTATCCTTGGTCCAGCCAGGGTTGGCAAGTACTGCAAAGTGAGTATCTGTCAGGACCTGTTCAAAACCGTTTACCCGGCCATCGGTGGACAGCTCGGTGGCCCAGGCGGTCTGGCCCATGGGCTGCGCGGTCCAGACCAGCCGCTCGCGTCCCGTCGGGCCCGCGCAGCGTACGGCAGGTTCGCCAAACTGTTTGATCACAGTATCAATATTCGTGCCAGGAGAAACGCTTGTAAAGCTGGCGCAACCGGATAATGCTAAAAAACAAATAATACTTAGTGATGCAATGCGTGCACGCAAGGGCATGGAGTTTCCATATAAGGACAAGTCAGGGTGGCTGGACGCGCACCATTCGTGCCAATTTTAGCTAATCAGCTATAATCACTGGGCTTTATTTGTATTTTTCACCAATCACGTTTGGGCACCTCGGCCCAGACGCTTGTAATTTGAGGTTTTAAAATGTCTGTTGCTGATATCAAAAAATCCGACATCGTCGCGCAGTTTCAACGCGCTCAAGGCGATACCGGTTCCCCAGAAGTGCAAGTGGCACTGCTTACAGCTCGCATCAATGAGCTGACAGGTCACTTCAAGACCCACATGAAAGACCACCACTCACGCCGCGGTCTCCTGCGTATGGTGAGCCGTCGTCGTAAGTTGCTAGATTATCTCAAGGGCCGCAACCCAGATTCATATCGTGCACTGATCGAAAAACTCGGTCTGCGTAAGTGATCGGAGTCCATGGGGCAGTCTCCCCGTGAAGCAACCGTGGTAGGTGCGGCTATCCAGCCGCCTTGTCCACGGTTTTTCATTTGTAAGGAATAAATTGTCATGTTCAATAAAGTGACCAAATCTTTTCAGTATGGCCAACATACCGTTGTGCTCGAAACCGGCGAAATTGCTCGCCAGGCTTCAGGTGCAGTGCTTGTCACCATCGAAGATACCGTCGTACTCGCAACTGTTGT
>CANCOC010000024.1 GCA_947379755.1 Alcaligenaceae bacterium
TACTGCTGAGCGAACTTGTCCATCTCTACGAAGCTGACCGCGCAGGTAAACGTGCCCACCGTCTTGAAAAAGCATTCTCCTGGCAGGATCATCTATTCTGGCTTTCCCGACAGGATATTGCGCAAGCACAACTGCATTGGCAACGGCATCTCCAGGAGCTGACAGAACCCAGCCGTTTGCAATTGCCGGCGCCTACAGTCGCCCAGCAGGGAATGGGCAATGCCAGCCTGACGCTCAGCGAACATGCAACCACTCAGTTTGACCAGTTTTCACGACAGCATGGCCTGACTCCGGCCAGCGTACTGCAAGGGCTGTTTGCCCTTATTCTAGCCAGAATGAGCGCGATGAATCATATCGTCATTGGCAGTGTGCGAAATGGTCGCTCCAGTCAATTGCCTGGCATAGAACAGGCGCTTGGACTATTTATCGATACTCTGCCACTATACATAAGAGTCGATACCAACCAGACCCTGCTGCAATGGCTGCGAGAGCAACAAAACACCCAGGTTGAACTCGATTCCGTTGCACACATCGGTCTGGCAGCGATCCAGGCGCTTGCAGGTATGCAAAGCGAAGCACTATTTGAAACATTATTTGTTTTCGAAAATTATTCTCGCGAATCGGTTGAACAGTCTGCCAGTTCACTTAAACAGATCAATTCAAATATTGATGATGGTGCACATTACCCAGTAACGCTGCTCGCAGTGCCCGGGAAAGCCATGCTATTGCGCTTGAATTTTGATCATGCACGCATGGACACAGAACAGGCGCAACACCTGCTCGAGCGACTGGCACGGTTTATCCAGACGTTGCCTGCACTGGGCAACAGACCACTGCCCTCGCTTTCGATCGCAACCGAAGATGAACACCAGACCCTCCTGGCTCTTTCACGTGGCCCGACACTTCAATCGCTTCAAGATGCGACAGTCGCTACGTTTATTGAACAGTTTACAAAACAAGTCCATCGCACTCCTGAAGCGATTGCACTCAAGTTTCAACAACGTGCAAATGACGAGTCACTCACCTACCGGGCGCTGGATGAACGCAGCACGCAACTCGCCAGACATTTAATCAAGCGAGGTATTGGTCCGGACCAGACCGTGGCTATTTTGCTCGATCGCTCAGTCACCATGTTAATGGCGATGATTGCAGTCCAGAAGGCAGGTGCTGCATATCTCCCCCTTGATCCTGAATACCCCCAGGAGCGTTTACGCTTCATGCTCAGCGATAGTGCCACTCAGTGCCTGATCACGAGCGGTTCTCATATTGCGAGCTTGGTCGATCAGCCGTTAACAACACTCCCCGCCATCCTGGATATGGATGATCCTGCAATCATTGAGGCGATCGGACGTCATTCTTCTGTCGCGATTACAGAGCAGGAAATTCTGACATCTCTGAGCCCCGATCATCTGGCATACATCATTTACACTTCAGGCAGTACCGGTGTGCCAAAAGGAGTGGCCATCACCCGTCATGCTCTGGGTCTGTTCCTGGCGTCCATCAACAAGATTATTGAGATGACCGACGCTGATCAGCTGTTAGCTATCACCACGATCGGCTTTGATATAGCCGGCCTTGAGCTGTATCTGCCGCTTTGTGTCGGCGCATGTGTTGTCCTGCTGGATGCGGAGGCGAGCCGAGATCCTGTAGCAATCGCCCAGGCAGTCAGGCTTCATGACATCACAGCGATTCAGGCTACCCCATCGCTGTGGGAAATGATCCTGACCGAGCCCATGCCTCACACAGTACGCGTCCTGACAGGTGGCGAGGCCTTGTCACAACGCCTGGCCAGACAATTACAAAAACTCGGACCGGTCACCAACCTTTACGGACCAACCGAGGCAACTATCTGGGCCAGTACACAATCGGTTGATGCTACCGACTTGACCGAGGGTTCCGTTGCGGTCGCAATTGGAAAACCCATGCCTGGCTACGATATTTATGTTCTGGACGAAAGACTTGAACTTGTGCCCGATGGTGTTGTTGGTGAGCTCTACATCGCCGGTCCAGCCCTGGCACGTGGTTACCTGGGACGTCCCGGACTGAGTGCGGAAAGATTTGTAGCGTGTGGTTTTGGCGCTCACGGGCAACGGATGTATCGCACAGGCGATCTGGCACGCCGGCGCAGCGATGGCTCAATCGTGTATCTGAGTCGCGCCGATGATCAAGTCAAAATTCACGGGCACCGCATCGAACTTGGCGAGATCGATTCAGCCATTCTCGATTGCCCTGGCGTGCATCAATCGGTCACGATGACACGCCAAAGCCCGACAGCTGGCACACAACTGATTTCCTACCTTGTTGTGGACCAGAGTCATCAAGCCTTTGATCAGGTGCGTGATGAGGCCGAGGCGCGCTTAAAACTCGAATGGCAGGAGATTTACGAAACCAGCTATAAGAATGCGCAATCTGACAGTGTCGATTTTGATATTGAGATCTGGCTGAGTGCCTACTCACGCAAACCGATTCCTGCCATTGAAATGGCGAGCTGGCAAAGCCGGACCATCGAACGCGTGCTAGCGACTCATCCGTCAAACGTATGGGAAATTGGCTGTGGTTCTGGCCTGGTCATGTGGAAAATCATTGATCACATCGATCACTATTTCGGCACTGATATTTCTGAGCATACGATTCATAAACTTCAGAATTTACTTCAGGAAAGACAGCTCAGGCACATCAGGCTTGAGTGTCGTGAAGCAGCTGATCCAGTTCATTTTGATGGCACACCTTTCGACCTTGTCATTTTAAATTCAGTCATTCAATATTTCCCCGGGGTCAAATACCTTGAGCGCGTATTGACACTTGCCACGCGGGCAACCAGCCGCTCCTTATTCATAGGTGACGTCAGATCGCTCGCGCATCAAAAGGCATTCTGGACTTCAGTTGAGTTATTCCAGGCGACAGATGCAGAGCCTGCATCAGCTGTTGCAATTCGCAGTGCCGAGCGGTTAAAAAATGATCTGGAACTGCTGGTTGATCCAGATTTTTTCTGGCATCTCTCAGCACAGAAACAAAATCACTGCACCGTCGAAATTGAAATTAAACGGGGTACGTTCGCCAACGAAATGTCGGGCTGGCGTTATGACGTCACACTGACACGTCAAGATGACCTCAGCCTGCTTGTTGCACACCGTACTGTGCAGTGGAGCACGCTTGAACAGATCCGAACCATGTTGTGCAACAACCGGGGCGAGTCCCTCGAAGTGCTGCATATTCCCAACCATCGCGTTGCTGCAGATGTGTGGGCCTCGGAGTACATTGACACCTTTAATGGCAGTATTGGCGAACTCAAGTCCATTGCGCGTCGCGCCACCCAGGGAGCCATTGATCCGGACCTGCTTTATCAACTGGCAGATGAAATGGATGTCCGGTTGCGCCTGACCTGGTCATCCACGGATCTGACACAGATTCATGCGTTATTTGAAAGTAAAAAGCAACCACTTCAAAACTGGCGCCCTGGCTTTGATGAAGCACCGCACCTGCTCACCAGCAATCCCCTTCATCAACATATCGAGGCGGACTTGATCGATCAGATCCGCAATCAAATCAGCAGGGCGTTGCCTGAGTATATGGTTCCATCAGCGGTCATGGTTCTCGCGCAACTCCCCCTGACGCCAAATGGCAAGCTCGACCGGCGTGCACTGCCTGAAATCAATGCACGTTCCAGCAAACAACTTTACCGTTCTCCAGAAACGGGGCATCAAGCGCTGATCTGCCGTTTGTTTGCTGAGCTGACCGGAGTAGACCCTGTCGGTATTGACGATAGCTTTTTTGCAATTGGCGGTCACTCCCTGCTGGCAATGCGCTTGATTGCGCGCTTGCGGCATGAGTCAGGCATACAGTTACCCATGCGCATTCTTTTTGAGAATCCAACACCACTCAGTCTTGCACCCTATCTGAATGCAACAGCGGCGCCTGCAACCTACAGCCCACTACTTCCACTCAGAAAAACCGGTACGCAGCCACCGCTCTTTTGCGTTCATCCTGCTGGAGGTGGAGGTTCAGTCTACAAAAACCTGTCTGATGCTCTGGGAGATGATCAACCTGTCTGGGCCTTGCAGGCACGCGGACTCGAAGAAGGCGAAACCTTCCACGAGAATCTGGATGAAATGGTCAAGGCTTACATTACGGCCATACAAGCAGTCCAGCCAACCGGACCATATCACTTGCTTGGTACCTCACTGGGCGGGCTGATTGCTCATGAAATGGCCTATCAGCTTGAACGTCAAGGTCAAACGGTAGCAGCCCTTATCATGCTTGATACTGCAACCGTACAACATGCTCCCGGCAACGCGCACGATTCGAACGAACAACGTCAGCGCGCATTGCTACTGGCCATTGCGCAGGACGCTGGGATTACATCGGAATCTGTATCCATTGATAATGAAGAATTAGTTACCAGGGTCAGGGATCAAATGGCTCAGGTCGGCATGATTCCTCAAGGTACACCCGTCGATGGATTTAAACGCTTGCTCCAGCAGTCGATTGCCTCAAGCACACTCACTGTTGGACGTACAAAGCAACGCTGCCATGCTGCAATCCTGCTATTTAAAGCGATGCTTGATCCCCAGCCTGAGGACTTAAGCCTGTTTGACTGGTCACCCTTCACTGAGTCGCAGTTCAAAACCATTGACGTGCAGGCAAAACACTCCGACATGCTCTGGCAGCCTGACTCCTACCCGCATATCGCTGAGTGTGTGCGTCGCTATTTGAACGCATCCTCTCACTCAACTTTAATGAATGTTGAATAAAAATGTCTGATAAAAATACATCCCCAAAAGATAAATACACAGAAATGGGCGCGGTACCACGCGTGTCCATTCATGACCTCACACCACAGCGGTTTTACAGAGAGTTTAAAAAATGGGGCAAGCCAGTTGTCATCACCCACGCACTCGATTCTGCCATTCCTGTTGATATTGAAAAGCTGGTGTCGTATGTGGGTGACACGGTTGTTGCAACCAGGGAATATGGCGCAGAAAGGTTTTCACGTCCCAAAACAGAATGGAAATCCTATTGCGAAATGCAGCAACGTACGATTGCCGAATACTGCGAACTCCTCAAGGATGGCTCGGCCCGCGAAAGACACATCTATCTTGCTCTCATTGAAATGGGTCATACGCCCCTGCGCCAGCTCATCGGGCCCTGCATTGATCTGATTGAAAAAAATACGGGTTTGAATAAGCAACCCTCGATCGATATGAATCTCTGGGTCGGACCGTGCGGGCACGTTGAGCCCTTGCATTTTGACGGGCTCGACGGCACTCTTTCCCAATTCCGGGGGACTAAACGCGTTTCTCTTTTTAGTCCAGGCCAAACCCGCAACCTGTACCCATTCCCTCTTTCTCACGGGAAAATGCCAGCTACCTTCAGTCAACCATACATAGATCAACCCGACTTCAAGCAGTTCCCACGGCTGGCCGATGCCTTGCCACATCGTAAAATTATCATTCTTGCAGAGGGAGAGACTCTGTACATGCCAGTAGGCTGGTGGCACGAAATCGAATCACTTGGCGAGGGCTACATATGCTCAATCAACCGTTTCTGGAATGTTGATCCTGCCTGGCGTTACGCATTGGCACCGAGAGCAGCATTTTTCCAACTTTTGAGCAAAATGATGCGAACTCGCAAAATTAAAAACTGAAAAAAAGCTGATTGCATATTTGTATGCAATCAGCTTGGATCATGCGTCGTACTGTAAATATTCTGACGATTTACACCATCGGAAAAGCACTACCCTGAAAGATATCACCTGGCTTGATATTGGACTGTGCATCAAATGCCTGCGCTTCATTCAGGCCATCAGGCCGGGGAGCAAAAACAGCCTCTTCGACCACAAATCTGAGAGATAATCCGCGGCGCTGTTTATCGAGCGTCACGTTGGGACCTGAGTAGTGCCAGACATACCCATCATGCAGAATCATGTCATGCTGATTCATTTCCATCAGACGTAATTCATAGCCCTCGGACTCGGGATCGACAGGAATCAGCGCACGGCTTTCATTGCTAAAAGCCTCATTGCTATACAGATCGACCGTCGCGCGCAGCTCGCCCTTATGTGTTTTCTTGGCATAGACCAGCGCACCAGAATCTTTAGTCACTGCCTCAAAGGGAATCCAGACTGCCACCTGATTATTGGGTTTCAAAGGATAGTAGGAAGCATCCTGATGCCACTGAAGCAGAGCACCAACTTCTGGCGGTTTATTGAATACGATCGTCTCGAGCAATTGCAAACGTAACGGTGTACCGTCGTCATTCGTGAAATGCTCGCGGATGACAGGGACAACGTTTTGAATCATCAGATCCCATGCTTCAGGGTACTCATCATAGCCACAGAATCTGGTGACTTTATTGCCTTTTACGTGCAGCCAGAATGCAATTCTTGGCTTATCGCGAGGAGTCTCCTGGCAGGTCAGTGTCCGGTCTAAATAATCATACTTAGTCGATGTCTGCCCAATCAGTGTTGAATTTATGCAATTTTCAATCAGCGTGACACCGTCATCGAGATACTCTTGCCCAAGCTTGCTTGTTGCCAACATTTTAAAATCCCAGAACAGCTGTCATCTCGACGCCAATAAAAAATTACCTCTTCATTTATTAACTTACTGTATTTTGATCTTTTAAAGCTCTCAATTACTGTTAAAAAGATGCGAAACATCATGACCCTCCAATGAATTTCCCCGAAAATACTTAATGATCGAGTGACTTTGAGAGAATTTAAGAGATTTTTCTTGGTCACAATAGTATATTTACTTGAGTGCTAAAAATTCTTAGCTAGTGTAAGCAAATGAGCCATCGCAGATGACTGCTTACATTTAATTATGGAAAAGAGTACCGTAAGCTCAACTGGACATGACAAATGAAAAAAATAAAAAGGTTTAGTGTTGGCTGCTTATGTCTTATCACACTGGGGGTTGCCTACGCACAACCGGCTCAAGTGGGCGCTTCGCAAACAAAACAGCAATCTTCCCTACCTATAGGCATGCCTGCAGTCGAACCCGCAGCCATGGCTTTATTGCAAACAATGAGCAATACGCTTGGCCCCGCCAAAACACTCCAGTTCGATACGATTGTCCAGTCCGACTATCCGTCCATTGATGGCATCCAGGTTGTCTATACGACAGCGGCTAGGGTTGCCATGCAACGCCCCAATAAGTTTGATGTGCTCGTTTCTGGCAACGGACCATCACACGAAATTTTATATAACGGTAAAAAAATATTTGCTCATGTTCCGGACCGCAATATTGTTGCCGAAAGTGACTGTCCTGACACAATTGATAGTGCTGCTGCATTTGCCTACGAAAAGGCAGGTCTATTTTTCCCAGGTGACGATCTGATTTTATCGAATCCCTTTGAACACCTGACAAGAGGATTAACAGATGCATTCGTAGTTGGAAAAACCAAGTTGATTGGTGGTGTCGAGACAAACATCGTCGTATTGGCAGGCAACAACCTGCAGGGTCAACTATGGATTGGCGTCAAGGACAACCTCCCCTATATGGCAACATGGTCATACCTCGGAGACAAGAGCCGTCCGAGAACAACGCTGACTTACAAGAATTGGAAACTCAATGCACCCATCCCTGCAAGCACGTTTGACGCGTCACGTTTCGCGCAAGCATTAGTCACTGAGTTTTCACATCCAGAAGCACCTATCAAATAACAGATCGGGAGATAGGCATGAGGTTTTTAACCCTTGTTTTTTTAGGCTTGATCAGTCTGACTTCACTCACCATGAGTAGTGATGCAGAGGCTTACTGGCACGGCTATCGTGGTGGATGGCATGGCGGATGGGCAGGCGGCTGGCACGGCGGTTATGGCTGGCGTGGCGGACCAGGATGTTGGCGCTGCGGAGGTGGTTGGGGTCCCGGCCCTGTGATCGCAGCCGGTGTCGTTGGTGCGACCGCTGTTGGAGTGGCCGCAGCCGAGGCAGCACCACCGGCATACCTGCAGCAGGCTGCCCCTGTCGTGGTTGAGTCCGCACCGATATCAACGTCTTCGATCCCACCTATCGGATCAAAGTTTCCAGCGCTTTTACCCGGCTGTGCGCTGGCGCCAAGGAACGGTATCAATTTCTACCAATGCGAAGGCTTCAGAATGAGACCGTTGTACGGTGGCAATAATTTGTATTATCGCGTTGTTCCTGGCTGAACAAGCATACCGAGAACCAGAAACAAGTTCCGATCAGGCCTGAGCCCTCTACTCGGGCTTCACACCGGCCTCTCGGGCAACTTCACCCCAGCGCTTTTGTTCGCGCGCGATGTACTGCACAAACATCGCTGTTGTCCATGGCGTGGGTACAGCATTGTATTGGGCAAACTTATCCTTGATTTCCTGGGTCGCCAGTACCTGATTCATGGCCAGATTGATCTTGTTCACGATATCTTTTGGCGTGCCTGCAGGTGCAAGTAAACCTTGCCAGGAACTCACGTCATACCCGGGATAGCCAGATTCGATCACCGTCGGAATCGCTGGAACGAGCTTCGAACGCTGCTCACTTGTGATTGCCAGGGCGCGCACTTTGCCTGAAACCACCTGGGGGTAGATACTCGAGAAAGGGTCGAACAATACTTCGATCTGACCACCCAACAGATCTGTAATAGCTGGAGAGCTCCCTTTGTACGGAATATGGTTCATCCTGACACCTCCCGCCAGCGTTGAAAACAACTCAACGGCCAGATGAATCGAGGTGCCAGCTGTGCCGTAATTCAGCTTGCCGGGATGCTCTTTTGCATACGTGACTAGTTCAGCAAGCGAATGTACAGGTAGTGCAGGATTGACCACAACCAGCAGAGGCTGGACTGCAACCATCCCAAGTGGCTCGAAACTCTGATTCGGGTCGTACCCCAATTTGGCCATGGTCCACTGGTTAATTGCCAGCGTACTGATGTTACCCATCACCCAGGTGTAGCCATCGGCTGGACTTCTTGCCGCAGCTTCTGCCCCAATTGCACCACTGGCACCCGAGCGGTTTTCACAGATCACTTGTTGCCCGAGTACATCACTGAGCTTGGCCGCCAGGGTACGTGCAACGATATCCGTCACCCCACCCGGAGGGAAAGGCACAATCATCCTGATCGGACGATTTGGAAAATCCTGTGCCTGTGAGACGGTCGCACAACAGAGCAACACCGTATAAATTATCGAGCGCGAGAACCTTTTGAGCAGACGCATATTATTATTCCTTATTCAACGGCGACTTGCCGGTATGCAATTGCATCCTCATATGTTCTGGCACCGCTTGACCAGCATCCGTAAAGGCCTTGCGCATGGCTCCCATATGCGGGCCAAAAATCCCGCTGCGATTGTCGCTCACCCACTCACGCGAGGCATACAGGGTATCCACGCTCCCCTGGAACTGAGGCATGACCCAACGGGCAAAGAGTTCATAACTGCGTAAGGTCTGCTCGCGTGTCGCCCACTCGTGGGAACGAAACAGCACAGCACCCGCTCCACCGCCCGTAAATTCGAGCAGTCGTCTGATTCCTGCTGCAACCGTATCGGGTGATCCAACAATCGTTGTGCCTGCCGCAAGACCTTCCGCAAGAGGGTTTTCACTGCGCATGGGAGGCCGCCCCAGAGTCTCACTAAAATAACTCAAGGTCTCGACGCGCTCACCAGCGCGCACTTCACGCATGGCCTGCTCATCATCCTCAGCCACATGCATATTGATCACCAGCCGCCAGTCCTCACGCTTCATTGTCTTACCGAACTTTGCAGCTTGTTCTTCGCCAATTTTCCATTGCTCGGCGAGCTTCTGTGGTCCGCCAGGAAGCCCCGCACCAAGAGACAGCATGCCCACGCCATATTTACCAGCCGTCAAAACGCCCGAAGGCGTAGTGGCGCTCGCCACGGCAATGGGGAATCCTCCCTTGGTATAGGGCGCCAGATGCAGTCGTGCTTCTTTGAGTTCAAACCAGTCCGTCTTCATCGTGACTGGTTCTTTACCTTCAAGCAATTTCATGATGGCGCCCAGCGACTCATCCATCATGGTGCGCTGCTTTTCTGCCTCGATCCCCATCATGTAGGCATCCGAGACCAGTGCACCGGGCCCGCATCCAAGCATCACGCGACCCCGTGTCATGTGATCAAGCTGTACAAAACGCTGAGCCACAAGGAAAGGATGATGATAGGGCAAGCTTGTCACCCCAGAGCCCAGCATGATGCGTTTCGTGCGATCTGCCGCCACTCCGATAAAAATTTCTGGCGAAGCGATAATCTCCCAGCCTGCAGAATGATGCTCGCCAATCCAGGCCTCGTCGTAGCCCAGGTCATCGAGCCACTTTACCAGCTCGAGATCGCGCGCCAGAGCGAGCGTAGGGTTATCACCTAAACGATGAAAGGGAGCAAGGAATATACCGAACCGCAAACCATCGTGGGCCATGTTTGTCTCGTATTTTTTAAAAATCTTGTTATGGGATTTTTATACCATGCAAATCATTCAATCGCATAGTATTGAGTCTTGTACGGCGACAGCTTATCCAATATAGTCAACCCGACACACTCACTCGCACATCGAATCCGAGGAAAAAATAAATGAGACTCACAACCCGCATCACTTCTGTTTTGTTACTCACTCTGTTTGCAGGCCTGGGCCTTGCCAGTGCCGCGGACTACCCTGTCCGTCCAGTAAAGTGGATCGTGCCCTATCCCCCCGGTGGAACGACTGACGTGCTTGCGCGCATCATGGCGCAACGACTCACAGAAAAAATGGGACAGACGTTCATTGTTGAAAACAAACCAGGTGGCGGTAACAATATTGGAACTGAAGCAGTGATCAATGCTGCCCCTGATGGCTACACCATGTTGCTCGTCAATCCGGCTCATGGCATCAATGCCTCGCTTTACAAAAACCTACCGTTCAACGTGATTCGCGATATCGCACCCGTTGCAGGCATGGTGCGTACGCCCAACGTGATGGTAGTGACCGACTCTCTGCCAGTCAAAAATGTTGCCGAATTCATTGCCTACTGCAAAGCCAATCCAGGCAAGATCAACATGGCGTCATCTGGCAGCGGCACCTCCGTACACCTCTCCGGAGAACTGTTCAAGTACATGACGGGTTGCAACATGACGCATGTTCCTTACAAAGGAGCAGGCCCTGCGCTCAATGACCTCATCGCAGGACAAGTCCAGGTACTGTTTGATAACTTGCCTTCCTCTGCCCCGCACATCAAGGGTGGTCGCATCCGTGCACTGGCTGTGACTTCGCTCGCGCGCGAACCTTCGATGCCAAACATCCCAACCGTGGCGGATACTGTTCCAGGATATGAAGCAACCGCGTGGTTTGGAATCGGCATGCCAAAAGGCACGCCTCGTGCAGTCATCGAAAGGGTCAATGCTGAAGTCAATCTTGCTCTGGCTGATCCAAAAATGCGCGCGCGGCTTGCAGATCTGGGAGGCGTCCCTATTCCGGGCACTCCCGAAGACTTCGGAAAAATCATGGCAGAAGAAACTGCAAAGTGGACCAAAGTGGTCGAGGCATCTGGTGCGACAGTCGACTAAGTCCTAGATAATCTGTCCACCATCATAGCCACAGGCAATTCGGCCCAAGGCGATTCGTAATTGGGCTGCATCCAGATTGGGCAGCGCGCAATCGCCGGTCGCAGTGTTGCCTCGTAATAATAAGTCCTGAATCTGCTGCTCCGACAGGTTTGGCAGATTCGCCCACAATCCTCTGGCCAGTTGTTGTGCCAGCAAATGATCAGGATGATTCGCCTGTTCAGGCGCGCGTCCGATCTCATACATATGTGTGACAGCATCCCACGGTGCGCGTTCGGCAGGCAGACGACCCAGGATATCAGGACACTCCTTGGCCACGTAAAAACGATTTAAAGTGTCAAACAGGCGGAAGGTATATCCATTTTCAAGCAGCATCGGTTCAAATGCTTCCCAGGCAGGCTCACCTTTTCCGGGGGTGACAGCTTCTGCGATGATCACTCGGGGACGAAAGCGCTTCCAGTCGTTACCCGCCAACACATCACTTTCAGCACCTTCGACATCAATCTTCAGAAAATCGATTTGAGTGATCTGATATTTTTCACATATTGTTGCCAAGGTCATCATCGGCAACTGCATGCGCTGGTAGTCTGCACCAAACTCTTTCGCAACTTCTGCATGATTTTGTATCGTGGTCGAAAAACCATGCAGCCGATCGACATGAAAAAAATCGACCATTCCGTTTTCACGACCGATCAAGCCCTCATAGACTTGATCCCGGGGCCGGATTCTGGGATATAACGCTGCAAGTTCCGGAATCGGCTCTGCTACGAGGCCACTCCAGCCTCGCTCATAAAACCATAGTGACACATTATCAGCAACGGGATGCCCTGCGCCGACATCAATATAAAAACCCCGCTCCTGACCTGCGAAGGCCAACGCCAGGTGGTAGTCCTCCATATTCTGTGTATAAGAGAGTGCCATCTATGAAACCTCAGCAAAAAAATGAAATTACAATTTGCGCTTAATTTTTAACAATGCATTTTGCGCAGCGATACTGACTGTGCGCTCACCGGGAGTGACGTCAATCTGATCACCAGCCTTGAGCACCCCAGGCTGCAAGACGCTCAGATACCATCCACTACGTGCACTACGCACCATCAGCGGACCCGCCTCGTCCAAACCGATTTTTGCGGTGAATTTAAAGCAGGGTTCGCGCAGGTTTTCGACCATCAGTTCAACGTCACCAATTTGCCAGAGATCTCCAACAAAAACCTCATCCTCGACAAAACCCTCAACAGTCAGGTTTTCACCAAAGAAACCATGATCCAGGCGATCCAGGCAAGAGTCATTCTGCTTGAGCAAATCCTCCCAAAAAACATAATGCTCGACAGGATAAGCATAGACGGCTTTGTCAGGACCACCATGCACATTCAGGTCGGCCTGCGCATCACGCTCGAGCCCGAGTGGACCAGCAAAAATCGCAACAGGTTCCGCTAGCTGACTGACGGGCTGTTTATTAATCGCACTGTTGACCGTACGGCCAGGTCCGTCGCCAGATATTGCAAATTTTTTAATCTGTCCGGTCGATATCGTCAGGATGCGCATTCAATTCCCCATGTTGGTGCTGATGTATGTCCATCAGCAGCTGACGCAAAAATCATGCCATTCTTCGAAAACCATTGGCGAAGGGTAGTGAAGCACCAGAAGATGTTTCTATACGAATGCCTTCATTCCACTTTGCCATTCGCTCAGACCTTGCAAACGAACCGACTTTAAGTTGCCCTGCATCCCAGCCTGTTGCAAGATGCACGATCATTGTGTCTTCTGTTTCTCCTGAACGTGCAGAAACAATTGTCTTGTAACCAACAGCTTTAGCCGCATCGATGGCCGCTCGTGTTTCAGTCATCGTTCCGATCTGATTCGGCTTAATCAAAACGGTATTGCAAGCACCGCAAGCGGCTGCAGCGCGAATGCGGGTGGCATCCGTCACGAGATAATCATCGCCAACAATCTGAATCCTGTGACCGGCTTCGCGCGTGAAATCAATCAGGCCTTGCTCATCGCTTTCACTCAGAGGGTCCTCAATTGATACGATCGGATACTGCTCGATCCAGCGCATGAGTAGCTCTGCAAAACCATTTGAATCCAGGCTCCGGTTGTCTAGTGCCAAACGGTATTTGCCATCAGCAAAGAACTCAGAAGCAGCAATATCCAGCGCAATGCCCACATCCAATCCTGGCGTATAGCCTGCTGCTTCGATGGCAGCCACAAGCGTATCAAGAGCCTGTTCATTTTTAGAAAATGCCGGCCACCACCCCCCCTCGTCGGCCACGCCCATCAAGGTTCCCTTTCTTTGCATGAGCAGACCTGCGTGCCGGTAGACCTCAGCAGTCATCTCCAGAGACTGCTCAAACGAGGTTGCCCCAATCGCGATCACCATGAAATCCTGCACATCGACACGCCGTCCTGCGTGGGCACCACCTCCAAAAATTTGAATCTGGGGCATCGGCAGGCTGGCTGCAGCATCACCCGCCAGGTAACGCCAGAGTGGTTTGCAGGCACTGTTCGCCGCAGCATTCAGCACCGCCATCGAAGTCGCGACAATTGCATTGGCGCCCAGTCGCGATTTATTGGGCGTACCATCCAGCTCAATCAGCCTCTGATCCACTGCAGCCTGCTCACGGGCATCCATTCCAAGAAGAGCAGGAGCAATTTCATGCCTGAGCCCCTGTAGCGCCTGCTGGACATCCTTTCCACCAAACGCCTCGCCTGCGTCACGCAATTCAAGTGCTTCGTGCTGTCCCCTTGAGGCGCCAGCCGGCGCAATACCGCGCCCAATGGTGCCGTCTTCGAGCGCAAGTTCCACCTCCACCGTCGGAATGCCGCGCGAATCCCAAATCCTGCGTGCAACGATACTTTGAATCTGACTCATTGATTGATTTCCCTATACCAGAATGATTGAATGAGGCTCACTGTATTGAACTGCGCATCCAGCAACTGCTCAGCGAATTGACGCACCCTCTCACGCTGAGCATCGTTTAAATATTCGACAGGTGACTTTCCATCTACACGTGCAAGCAGCAAGGCAGGCAGCAGCTGGGCAACACGACACTCCAGAGCCTGCCTGGGCTCCCAGCCTACAAATGCAAAGTAATGGGTACAAAAAAATGAGAACGCTCGGGATAAACTGGCTGCCGCCTGAGGCACGACCACGGCTTTGAGCAAAAGATGATTCAATAAAAAAGCCACATCAAAAGCAGGATCGCCATAACAGGCACACTCCGCATCGAGAATGATCAGACCCTTGCTGCCAGTCAGGATGTTTTTTGGACTGATATCACCATGCACGAGTGCATGTTTATGTTGAATAAAACTGTCAACCAGGCTTTGAAAAAAATATCTGCGCTCAGGATGCTGACGCCCTGTTTCGAGCAAGTAAGCATCCAGACGAATCGCCATGAAGTTCTGGTCGTTCAATGCAGTGTCAAACGTGTCAACGATGTGCGAATTGCCTGCCGTTTCGTTATGAATGAGACTCAGAACGTGCCCCAGTTGTGCAGCAACCTCTGTATCGACCCGGCCCAGGAGTAATAGGTCTTTCCAGCACATATTTTGCTCAGGAGGAAAAAACTCCATCAGAAATGATCCTGACTGCTTGTCGACCCCAAGGATATCTGGCACATGTTCAGGCACAATTTGTGCTGCCGCTTCAAGCCAGGCAATCTCAGCAAAGACCCGTTCAATCGGCGCGTGCCACTCCTTGGCTACTTTTAATGTCGGAAGTGCCTGCTTAAGACAAAATATTTCTTTACCCGTCTCGATTCTCATGATGTTGGAAGACACACCACCTTTGAGCATCTGGATGGCGGGTGTCACCCCCGCCTCGAGCTTGCCTAAACGGCCCAGCATCTTGACCAGTGCCTGCTGATCACTGGCCAAATCAATAAACTGCACAGCCATACTTGTCTCCAGCTTTTTTTCAGGTCTTATTTTCAGATCATCATATCGCCTATTTTTGAACGCCTCACGTCGAGATGGATGTATTCTTTCGAAACTTATAAAAATATCAATCAGGATTGAATAATGTTGTCATATTGGATGCAAACAGTCGCGGACCAAACAGCGCTGGAATTACGCGAAATTGATCGCCCTACCCCTCAGCCCAATCAAGTCTTGGTACGCCTGCATGCCGCGAGCTTGAACCGGGGTGAGTTCGTCATCGGGCACGGTTTGCACAAAAGTGGCCAGGCGAATGCCATTGGTATGGAAGGAGCAGGTGTTGTGGTCGAGCTTGGCACCCATGCCACAGGCCTTGCGGTCGGCGACAAAGTCATGGGCCGCTGTAAAGGTGCCTTTGCAGAATATGCCTGCATGGATGTGCGCGAAGCTATACCCATGCCAGAATCGATCACTTTTGAACAAGCCTCAAGCATCCCACTGACGTTCCTGGTCGTGCACGATATGCTGTCGTTGCAAGGAAATCTTCAGACAGGTGAATGGTTGCTGATCAATGGAGTGTCTTCCGGTGTAGGCGTGGCAGCGCTTCAAACAGCCAAAGCTATCGGTGCCAAAGTGATCGGTACTTCAGGATCACCTGAAAAGCTGGCACGGCTCAAAGCCTATGGTCTTGACGTCGGTCTGTGCCTCAGAGGCCCCGGCTTTGCTGAGCAGGTCATGGAGATCACCGAAGGCAAGGGTGTCAATCTGGTCGTCAACACGGTGGGAGGCACGGTGTTTGCAGAGAGCATTCGTTGTATGGCCTTTGAAGGCCGTCTGGCCATGGTTGGTTACGTCGATGGTGTGCTGACAGCAGAGCTGGATTTACAGGCTTTGCACGCCAGGCGACTCAAACTATTTGGCGTATCCAATAAATTACGCTCCGCGGACCAGAAAGCCCAATTCATTCCAGAGTTCAAAGCTCAGGTACTCCCAGCGATCGCGGATGGCAGAATTAAACCGCTGGTCGATCATGTCTTTGACTTTAACCAGCTCGCGCAGGCCAAGGCCATGATGCAAGACAACAAGCATGTCGGAAAAATTGTATTACGCATGCCAGTCTAAAAAATATGTGGCCTCAGGTGACGCATGCAGGGCAGCTCACCTGTCGAGCAGTTCAGTCAAAGAATGGATGATCAAGTGAAAAATTTCAGGCAACTCATCGCGACAGGTACTATCGTCTTATCGGCACTCTCAGCGCTGAGCGCCGCACAGAGCGCCCTGGCCCAACCTGCTGCATACCCGAATAAGCCAATCAGATTCCTCGTGGGTTTTGCGCCGGCCGGTGCTGCAGATTATGTGGCACGCGTGATCAGTGAGCCTCTGGCCAAAGCGCTCGGGCAACCTGTCATCGTAGAAAATCGCGCAGGTGCGGGCTCAAGCATTGCCGCAGATCTCGCAGCAAAAGCACCCGCAGATGGCTACACAATTCTATTGGCGAGCCCCAGCAGCATTTCCGTGAACCCCGCGCTCAATCCAAAACTGAATTATTCAGCGCGCGACCTCGCCCCCGTCAGCAAGGTGACCTCCTCACCATTGGTCATCGCCGTCAATACATCGACAGGCATCCAGTCCATTCAGGATTTAATCCGACAAGCTCAGGCATCTCCAGGAAAATTGAATTTTGCGACGTCTGGCAATGGTTCAGCGCCCCATCTTGCTGCTGCCTTATTTATGCAAACGGCGGGTGTGGACATGATGCACATTCCCTTCAAGGGTGGCAGTCTGGCGATTCAGTCTGTTGTTTCTGGTGATACACAATTGACTTTTGGTACCCCACCCTCAGTGCTGCCCATGGTTCAGGCTGGTCGTCTCAAGGCAATTGGTGTCAGCTGGCAAAACAGTACCGACCTGGTGCCCGGGGTACCAGGCATGAAAGAAGCGGGACTCCCCGATTACAGCCTGGATTTTTGGTATGGGATTTTTGTTCCTGCAGGCACGCCACCAGACATCATTCAGAAGCTGTATCAGGCAATACAAACAGCCATGTCATTGCCTGGCGTCAAAACTGCTTTGGCACGCGAAGGCACGGATGTTTCATTATCCGCATCCCCCGCAGCCTTTGCTGAGTTTCTCGTACAGGATGAAAAATTCTGGGTCAAACTCGTAAAAGATGCCCAGGTCAAGATCGACTAGTTGCCGCTGAGCCTTTTTGCATAGGATGTGGCATAAGCAGGAGAACGAAACAGGAGGATAGGGTCGTTCGTGGGAGCGATCCCCTCACTCATGACAAGCGGATCAAAATTAACTTTTTCACAGTCTGCTCCCGCCTGAGGAGTCGCCTTGTTAATTGTCAGCACACCTGCCTGAATTTTTTTACGATCAGCTGGCCAGTAAACCGTAGGATTGGTTTGCTCGTCGCCAGGCTGACCAATTGTCAACTCCATATTCCAGCGAACCGGACCCTTAGCCGTTTTTTCCATCAGGTCCTGATCCAGAAAGCGTTTTGGTGCCGAGGCCATTTGCGCATCAGTCAGACGCGTCACACCAGCTTCGGGAACAAAGCGCCATTTGACAAGCGTCGTCTGGTTCTTGGCATCAATGAACTTGAAGGTGTGCACACTAAAGAAATCGCTCTCTGCATAGCTTGCAGGGGGATTGTTTTTTGACATATATTCGCCAAGAGGTAGGCTGTCAGGATGCGTATCCCTGAATGCCTTCTGCTTTGCAGGATCTGGCTTGCCTGTTGAAGGATCTGGCGTATTGGCAACGGCTGCATCAAAAAAAGTTTTGGGTGTCGCCGCACTGAAAATCGGAATATTCAACATCGTAAAGTGTTGCATCTTGCTCTCTGGCAACTGGAATTGCAGTGCCATGCCGCGCGGGCTTTTAGCGGAATCCGGAGCATTGGGATTACCACCTGCCAATGAAAATCTGCCCACTACCGGGATGGACTTCCCTGAAAAGAGTGCAGACTGACTATATGACTGCGCCTCTTTTGCGCCAACAAAAGAGCCTGAAATACAGACGCCAAGGATGTGATTACGTCGCTGCCCTGCCACCGTGCCATTGAGCTTCTCAAGTGCACCGATGACCTGGTCGGCGGTGGGTGATTCTTGCGCATAGACGCTGGGGACAACAAAGAGCGAAGCCAGCAAGACTGCCTTGGATGCGCGCTGCAGCAGGTTCGTTTTTTTAATCATTTGAGGTCATACCAGTTTGAGGAGTTATGTAGAGGATTATCACGAGCGACGTCCTGATCTTAGCTGAGTCGCACGCTCAACTCAACAGTATTTCAGATGGGGCTCTATTGACGATCTGGCCGGCATTTTCTACTTTATCTTTTGTTTTAGCATCGGTCGACGTATATTAGAAAAAAAATGGAGACAAGACATGATGCGATTTGACGTTCTGCACCGCAAGGTGCTGCGACCAGTCTTTTTAATTCTATGCATGAGTGCGAGCTTTTTGGCCTGTGCAGAATTCCCCGATAAAGCAATCAAAATTGTCGTGCCCTATCCCCCGGGCGGATCCACAGACATCATCGCACGTGCCGTAGGCCAAAAGATGGCTGAATCACTTGGTACGCAAGTGCTGATCGAGACCAAGGCGGGTGCATCAGGAATGATTGGTGCCAGTGCCGTTGCCCGCAGCCCTGCTGATGGTTATACCTTGCTGATGACAGGCAGCGGTCCCCACTCAATCAATATCAGCTTATTCAAAGAAATCCCCTACGATCCGATCAAAGATTTTGATCCAATCATTCTTGTCGCCATCTATCCACTTCTCATGGTGGTCAATGCAGACCATCCTGCGAAAACTGTCAAAGAATTTATCGAATGGGCAAGGACGAATAAGGGACAGGTCAACTTTTGTTCGATCGGACCTGGTACGCCATCGCACCTTGCTGGCGAGTTGTTCCAATCGACTGCAGGTATAGAAATGACACATATTCCCTATAAAGGAAGCTCGCAAGCGATCGCCGACATCATTGGTGGGCACTGCTCCGTCCTGTTCGACAGCGCGCTGTCGTCTGGACCTCAGGTCAAAGGTGGAAAGTTACGCGCCCTGGGGATTGGCTCAAAGGAACGTATCGCAGCCTGGCCTGAGGTCCCCACTATTTCGGAATCCGGGCTCAAGGGCTACGAGGCTTACACCTGGGGGGCATTGCTTGCTCCTGCAGGCGTACCAAAAGATATTCTGATCAAGCTCCACAAGGCTGCAGCGCAAGCCGTGTCTTCAGCCTCCTTTGTGGAGATGCTTGAGGCGCAAGGCGGTGTACCAGGAGGCGGAA
The DNA here is from genome assembly GCA_947379755.1 of Alcaligenaceae bacterium. Taxonomy (GTDB): domain Bacteria; phylum Pseudomonadota; class Gammaproteobacteria; order Burkholderiales; family Burkholderiaceae_B; genus Zwartia. Next base: position 19,673 of record CANCOC010000024.1, read on the forward strand.
CACCCGAAGAAATGATGTCCTTCACCAAATCCGAAATTCAGAAATGGGGCAAGGTGATCCGTAATGGAAATATCAAATCCGAATAAACATTCAGGCAGCGATCTGACTGGAGTGAATTTTTGCTTCAAATGCCCTGAGGCGTTTATAAACTGATATCAACTCGATAATCGATGCCCAGTTTTTAACCAATACCTGAAACGAGGTCTGTATTCTTTCGAATGCTCGCACAGTTTGTGCAAACATTCCCAGGGTAATGGCTCCGGCAATCACTGTCGGTCCCAGAGCCAGAAATGGCACGATCATACCGAACTGTAGATACGATAACTTCGCAACATCAAAATACGTGTAATGAAAAAACAGTCTGAAGTAATTAATTTTTAACCGGTTAAATAAATTGCGCACAATGTCAGGACTCGCACGCTCAGGATCATCCTCTGCATAGACGAGCTCCTTACGATATGCGGCTTCGGCTTTCTGGTTTTCAAACTCAATGCCCGGGAGCTTAAAGCCCACACCAGCAAGCACGATGGTGCCAATGAGTGCATACAGTACCGCCAGGTAAACCAGGGCGTGGTCCAGACTTCCAAAAAATGGAATTTCTTTAACGTTTTTTGAAATCAGCCAGAGTATCGGTAAAAAAGCGAACAGGGTCAGTACGGACTCGATCACATTTGCACCAATCAACTCAATCGTCGCGGCAAAGCGTTTTGTGTCCTCCTGAACCCGCTGACTAGCACCCTCAATCTTTCGCAAAATTGGCCAATACTGCATGTAGTAGTCGTTCATGGCCTCACGCCAGCGCAAAATCCAGTGCTTGATATAAAACCCGAGCATGACGGCAATCAACACGTACAGCAGAATCAGCCTGGTCAACTCAATTAACGTATCATCAAAAGCCGCCAGCGTAATCGATCCGGGAGCACTGAGCCCCTTTTGCATTAAGTCAAACAATCGCCCCAAGCCTTCGTTGAGCGCAACATCAATTTCTACCTGACACCCCAGCCCTACGAAAATCAGCAATACACCAGGCCAGCCCCAGAAGAGCCACTTTCTTGTAGCAAAATAAGATCTGAACATTAAGGTGAGATTCGGTTAAAGGATGAAGTACCAGGTTGAAAGCATCGTGATTATCAGCGAAGTTTTATGCGTCATAACCAGGCGCGCTGCCTGCCAGGCCATTAAAGGACTTTAATAGCCGCATCCGCCAATGTGCAATGGGATCATCTGCCGTCAGCAGTTGAAAAGGACTGATGCAGCGTGCCCACTGAAACGGTCCAAACAAAGCGAAATCGCCGTAAAGTGGGCGATCACCACCAAAAAAAGGCTGTGTTTTGAGCGTCATACGCAAGGCAATCAACCCATCCCTGAAATCCTGAAGCCTGCTCTCACGCTCGGCCACCACCTGCTCAAGCGACATACCAAAACGCTGCTCGCGTGATTCACGAAAATATGATTTGTCCTTATCGTCCAGATGCTCGTACACATCCAGCAAAACAAACCGGCTGATCTGACCTGCGATCACGTCCCCCATATTCGAATGGAGCCTGCTCAGTGCCATTCCCTCGGGACCACCAAACAATGTCGGCAAATCAGGAAATGTATCCTCCAGATACTGCGCAATCTTCCAGGAGTCATAGATCCATTTGTCACCATGAACGAGAACCGGAACTTTGCCCTGACCGGATGCCATCAACGCATCTTTTTCGTTAAAGCGCCAGGCGACCGTCTCAACATCAAGGCCCTTGTGGGCAAGCGCCAGACGGATACGCCAGCAGTAAGGGCTAAAACGACGGTCAGTCTCTGCACCGGCCAAATCGAATAATTTCATCATGCTTAACTTATTCCCTGTAAAAGGTCAGGTAAATCGTTGAATGAAACATTTTAGGCCAGCCAGTCACGAAGGGGTCCCGTGTATACGGCAGGAATGGTTAATGGGAAAGGGAGAATGATTTGCCATTGCCCATGTGGTTCAGCGGAGAAAAAAATTAAAACTTGTATCCGAGACCCACCAGAACATTATAAAGTCGAGGAGATGCATGCGCATCAAGCGCCACTGCATTTCTTTGAGCGCTAACACTCGTGCTCAAATACTGTATGTAATTGAGCTCGGCAAAACCATAAAAATTCTGTGTAATGAGAACTCTTGCGCCCAGTCCACCAAACGGACCATTCAGAGTTGCGGAGGCTGTCAAACCAGAAGCACCCTGCCCAAAAGTGGTGCTTTGATATGACCAACCTAACTTCACATAGCCCTGGGTGCTGTCAGTGAAGGCGTACCCCGGGACCATGCTAATAGAAACACGATTCGCCACCGGGTCGTAATCAAGCTGGCCACCCAAAGTGCTGGATGACCCAATCGATGCGGTATAACCAAGCCCCAGCACAAGCGGTACTGTGCCCGTTCTGGTATCAGTGCCGTTTACTTCAAAATTAGTATTGTGAACCCGGACATCTCTGGGCTGAATCAGTAACTCCTGATAGCCGGTTGAAATTTGAGCGCTGAAGCCTTCAAAATTCAGTGACTGAGACAGCGCCTGGGCAGAAATAAAACTAGCCGCAAGACCTGCAACAAGGTTGAGCATAGCGACCAATCGCTTTTGAAACATGTTGGTTTGTCTGTTTAAATGCGCCGGATAAATATGCGGACCGCTGGCTGGAGGGGAACCAAGGTTTTTAATGGGCAATGCTGATTACCCCGATTGCGACGTCATGATCAATTTGTAAATTATTGTTGGTCAGCATGATCGAAGGGCATTAAGTTTTAGTTAGATAATTATACCTTCTCTCCTGAGCAGATCGATCTTGCGCACCAGCCCCCCTGCATAGCCGGTCAGTCCGCCATCTGCACCGAGCACACGATGACAAGGAACAATAATGCTCCATGGGTTGCGGCCAACCGCGGCACCCACCGCGCGAACTGCTTTTGGATTTTGTAATTGCGCGGCGATGGCGCCATATGTGGTCGTTTGTCCCACAGGGATTGCCATCAGGACCTCCCAGACCTGCTTCTGAAAGGTCGTGCCCCAGGCCGGGACGCGCGGAGTCAGGAATGTACGACTTATACCCGCGAAATAGGACTGGATCTCTGTACGTGCCTGATCCAGGACAGGATGGCTATCAGCCACGGGCCAGGACATAAAGTCAGGTAAATGGCGCTGATCCTCAAACCACAAACCTGCCAGCCCCTCATCACTTGCAGCGAGCACAATGGCGCCCAGAGGCGAATTAATATGTGTGCGTTTGAGAATCATGAATGTACCTTACGGTCTCAGATTCATTACTCTACCAGATGTCGCTCATTTAACTTGAAGTCAGACGTAAATCGCTGAGTCAACTCGGTCAAGTTCAGATGCGTCAAATCTACTGGATGGCTGGCGTGTAATAATTTACGTGTCTCTGCATCAAGATGCGCGAGCAACTCGCCTAAAAATGGATTCGAGGCAAAGATCACCAGACTCTCGATTTCATTATGATTAACATGGTGTCGAAGCAGCTCGGACACCCGCTGCGCAAACTCCTTGCGAGCATGCTGTTTAGGCTCCAGACGACGGGCGAGTCCTGCGCGCCCGGCAATGGAATGACGGATCTCACCTGCAGCAAGATCTGTCCCGTGCAGTCGCCCCTCAGGATGGAGCAGGCACTTCAGTTCAGTCCACTGATTTTCATCTTCAGCGTTACGCTCCAGCATGCGTGCAATTGATCCATTTGCAACAATAATCCAGTTTTTTCTGTTCACGAATATTTCCTTTAAATCATTTTTAAACATTCGAAATATTTCATCTGAGGCATTGCGTTATGTCGTATGCGTCTTAACCTTCCCTTGCTGATGACGTGCTAAATCTTCGAGCTGTCGTCCCATTGAATTAAATGCATCGCGAATGGCAACGAACACATCTGCATACGCGTGATGCTCATCCGGCTCTCGATTCGCTACCAGCCTGTGCCCTGGAACACCCAGATCAATCGAGACATGAAAAATATTGCCCTGTTTGTGATGATGATGTGTGCAGGAAACCACGACGTGGCAACTGATAATGCCACCATGGAATAACTGCAACTTGTGTATTTTTTCCCTGATGAGTGTCTCTACAGCATCTGACCGATCCAGATTATTGAATGAAATCTGAATCAATATTTCTTTTGCCATATTCATGGAACGATCCTTTGATGATTTTCAATATTTGCTTGATCTAACACGCACCGGGACACAAATCCTCGTTCAATGTGCCCGAATTGCCGGTCGCCTTTCCACACCAGATCGGACAAATGATAATGAGGTAGTTGCTGATCGCCAATTGATCTGCAGATGTGTTTGCCTATATCACCTGACATTCCCATTGATGGATAGACATCATGCAGGACATCGTTTAGCGTGAAGGCGTCTGTCACGACGCTTCAAGATATATTTTTGATTGTTCAGGAAAAAAAATGAAAACTATCCGCTTGCCAGGCATATTGATGCTTTTTTTCTTCATGTCACAAGCGGCATATGCAGACGAAAGATTGATGCCCCCGCCAGCCAGGGCCGATGGTGAAACGCATGACCAGATGCTGGCTCAGGCGCAACAGACTCTGAAAGATGCCCGAGAGATGGCGGGCGACCTGCGCAAATGGAACGGCAACTCAATATTCGGGGTCAACCTGTATGCTTACCACCATGAAATCAAAAAACTCCAGCACGATGCACCAACACTTTTTACACAACCACAGCCAATGATGCTGATGATGGCACGTGTTGGAAAACTTGAATATATCGTTGAAAAGCTTGATTCAGATGCACCGTTTTATCTTTCTTCAAGCATAGAGTTCGACAAACTTATTTCAGAAGCGCAAGCATCTGTTGCGACGCTGCGCAAGGCGGTTCTTGAGGGAAAATCAGCGCGTGTACTTGAAGCGATCCAAAAGCTGAAAGATCCCTATGAATAGCGATCAAACAGGCAGTGCCAGATTCAGTTCAGGCGGCACGGCGGCCTGAAAACTGAATCGTTCCCAAGCCAATGCCAAGCACAATCAAGCCTGTCGCACTCAGCAGGTCACCGTCTAACGGCTCACCCAGCGCCCAGCTGGAAAAAAACAAAGCGACAACGGGAACACCTAACAAACCCATTGAAGTCACCGAAGCTGGCAAATCCCGGCTGACAGTATTCATCGCCCAATAGGCAAACGCTGTACTGACAATACTGCCATAGGCAATCATAAGCAATAAATCGAACGACCAAATGACATTAGGTACGCCCTCGGTCATCCACGCAAGGATAGTCAAAAGCACTCCAGCAAAAAGCAGCTGCCAGGGCACGAGTTCAAAGAGAGGGGTTGTCCAGACATGTGCGCGACCGTACACAATACTCAATGCCCAGGAAAGCGCACCGAGCAGAATCAGAACATGCCCAATTACAATGTGAGGGTCCTGCCAATCCATGGAACCTGGTTGCATGATCAGCAGCAGCCCTCCCAGACCGCAGAGCATGCCAAGCGTTTTGCGAAGGGTAAATGGCTCTTTAAGAAAGAACCATGCAGCAGGAAATACCCACAGAGGGGTGGTGTATGCAAGTACGACTGACCTTCCGGCCGGCAGATATAGCAGGCCAAAACTGACCAGCACAGAAAACCCAACCATATGAAATGCACCCATGCTGAATATGATGGGTAAATCGGCCTTGACCGGAACAGTCAGGCGCCCCATTACCAGGCAGACCAGCCAGTAAATGATACATGCGGGGACGATGCGGGAGACGACCGCCCATACGGGGGGCAAGTGAGACAGCAGCGTTTTATTGACTGTCCATGTCAGTCCCCATCCGACCATCAGCATTAACAAAAGAATAAAGGCATTGCGGCGAGCAAAGGGATTGATCGATGAATTCAAGGTAGTCTCGAAGACCCGGTAATGTTAAGTACACAGGTTAAGTACACAGGTTAAGTACATAGCAAGGTAACAATACACTACAGGCATTCATTTTTTTACTTGATTTTCAAATTAAATTCCTCGGCCACTCTTTCATCATCATCAAGTTGACGGGAATAGAATTTTATAAAATCCTGATGGCTCAGGTATGCCTGATCAATGCCCAGTTTATGTAAGGACTCAATAACTTCAGGCATGTTCATGACCAGAGCCATCGCTGCAGAAATTTTTTCTGCAATGGGCGTAGGGGTGTTTTTGGGTGCCATCATTCCCCACCAGACGATGAACTCATCATTTGGCACGCCAGCTTCACCCATTGTGGGCACATCCGGCAGGGCAAAAAACCGTTCAGTTCCCGTCACAGCCAACGCCCGAAGTTTGCCACTCTGGATCTGGGCAAGCACTTCGCTGGCTGGATTGACCATAAAAGTTAAACGCTGCGTCAATAAATCTGGAATGGCTAGCGAACCACCCTTATAGAGGATTTGAACAGGTGTTGAATTCAAATGTTTGATAAACATAATGGTTGGAGGCGAACCTATGCCAATGACGCCGTAGGAACTCTTTTCCGGATGTGCTCTGACGTAGCGCACCAGTTCAGATACGCTTTTAACAGGCATCTCTGCTGAGACAACCAAAATACTCGGTGAGCGCCCCGCTCTCGCCACAGGCAGTAAATCCGTCCTGGCGTCATATGTCAGGTCTTTCATCGTCGCGCGATTGGTACTTAAAAAACTCGCGCCCATGAGCAGTGTGTAACCATCAGGTGCGGCCTTAGCAACAAAATCTGCTCCAATATTGCCGTTTGCGCCGGACTTGTTGTCTATCACGATCGTCTGACCTAGCAGCGGGCTCAAGTAGCGCACGACCACCCGCGTAATGTTGTCCACACCACCACCGACAGCATATGGCACGATCATATGGATGGGCTTGTCAGGATACTGCTGAGCCAGTGATACTGAGCCAACGCCCAGGAATATAGCAACCGCTAGCGCGAACTTCAGAAGACTGTCTCTCATTTGCATACCCTGTAAAAAAGGATGTCGCATTATTGTCATTATTTATGATCTGAGATAAGTCTACTTCAAAAGTCTACCCGCCCCCATCAGGGTATCCTCGCGAGCATTCAGGCACCGCCACAGGACCCACCCGACTGATCGTCAATCTTGTACATAAAACTCCAATTATCAGATGCGATCAACGGCTGACTTGCAATTGCATGCTCAACGCCAGCCGAGATTCCATGCGCTTGCCCATCAATCAGTCCCAGAACCGTTGTATTCAATGCATTGGATGCTTTCAATAAGGAAGACGGATCTACAGATACTGACTTATTCAGCAGCTCACTTTCTGTAATCACGTGGCGATAGACTTCCTGATTGTCCAGAAACAGAATCAGACTGTCTCCTGTCGAAGCATTTTGTAAATGAATGTCATAAACAGGAAGTGATTCTGAGCTGTGCATGCCAGCGGACGTCGTCGTCATATCCCCGACTCTCTGGGATGTGATGAATGCATCAGACTGAATCACTTGCCGTAAATGATACACATCAGATGGCAACGCTTGTTCACCAGCGATACGATCAATTACCTGGTGAAAATTACCTGCACCGACATAATCACTGAAAATGAGCGCATTGATTTCTTCGGGCGTAATAGTGATATTTGATTGCGCACGATAGGCCTGCCCATTCTCCATTTCAACAATTGCCGATAACGCACTGATTGACTGTAGCTGATGGCTACCCAAAACCGCTGGTGACCAGACAGGTGGGTGAAGTGAATCCTGCAGCAATTCACCAGCCAATACAGTATTCACTAAATTTTGCACGTTGAAAGAACTGTCTTTATGCGCAACATCGTTTGCAAGTATCGTTTCATTGACATGTGTCAGATTTTCACTGTTCACACCCACGATGCCGGCTCGAACGTAATCGTCCGGAGTCAGTGCACGTTGAACCCCACTGTTTGCCGGGTAAATAAAATCTTTTAGTGTATTCATTGCTATGAGCCTCAATCAATTAACGTTTCACACCACCGAAAAATGGATTCCGGCCTGCGTATGAAAAAATTATATTGATTTGGTTGTCATTTCAACATACACCAGATGGACTGTTTTTTAATGATCGGTGCAAGTTAAAACTGAACCTTTGACCCGTTGAGCGTCCTGGAGTCACTGCAAGCATCATCCGACGCATAATCAAAAAAATATGCGTCGGCGATATAAATAAGCGCTCCACACCTATGCGTTCCACACCTATTTACGTGGTGGCAAGCCTGTGTGTTGCGTCAACAGTCGACCCGGCTTTAAGCCGCCTCGTACGGTTGCACCGGTACTGTTTTTACGCCGAGTGCTCGTGTAGCTGCCATCTGTCAACGGCTGATGAAAGGGAATCAGATGCCTTTTTCCATTGCCTATCAGGTCCGCGCGTCCCATCGCCTTGAGAGCCTCGCGCAGCAGGGGCCAGTTGTTCGCATCGTGATAACGCAAAAATGCCTTATGCAGCCGACGACGTCGATCTCCGCGGACAATATCAACGGTTTCGCTCTCGCGTGTCACCCGCCCAAGCGGATTACGTCCCGAGTGATACATCGCTGTCGCGGTTGCCATCGGGCTCGGATAGAAGGTTTGCACCTGATCAGCACGAAAGCCATGACTCTTGAGCCATATCGCCAGATGCATCATGTCTTCGTCGCTCGTTCCCGGGTGTGCGGCAATGAAATACGGTACTAAAAACTGCTTTTTGCCTGCTTGCTCACTGAACTTATCAAACAATCGCTTGAATGTATCGTAACTACCAATACCGGGCTTCATCATCTTGGAGAGGGGGCCCATCTCGGTATGCTCTGGTGCTATTTTCAGATAGCCACCCACATGATGCGTGACAAGCTCGCGGATATATTCCGGAGATTTCACAGCAAGGTCATAACGCAAACCCGAACTAATCAGGATTTTTTTCACGCCTTTTAAGGCGCGGGCACGCCTATACATATGAATCAGTGAGCTGTGATCCGTATTCAGGTTTTGGCAAACATCAGGGTATACACAACTTGGCTTGCGGCAAGCCGACTCAATTTCAGGGCTTTTACAACCGATACGGTACATGTTGGCGGTCGGGCCGCCTAAATCGGAAATCACACCCGTAAAACCAGGCACTTTATCGCGAATATCCTCTATTTCACGAATGACAGAGTCTTCGCTTCGGCTCTGGATGATTCGACCTTCATGCTCTGTGATCGAACAAAATGTACAACCACCAAAACAACCCCGCATGATGTTGACGCTAAACCGAATCATTTCCCAGGCTGGGATCTTGGTCTCACCATCGTGGCTTCCATTCTCGTCCGCATAGGCAGGATGAGGGCTGCGCGCATAAGGCAAATCAAAGACCAGATCCATTTCAGAGGTTGTAAGCGGGATTGGCGGCGGATTGATCCAGAGGTCGCGCGCCGTGCGTCCCACGCCGTGAGCCTGCACGAGAGCGCGTGCATTACCGGGATTCGTCTCCAAATGCAGCACACGGTTGGCATGTGCATACAGAACAGGGTCTGATTTCACTTGCTCGTAGGAAGGCAGGCGGATCACGCTCCGGTCTCGAGGGGGAACCTTAAGCTTGCCCTTTACCTGCAATGACGGATTCGGTGAAAAAACGAGTGGTGCCTCGCCTGCTGTTAAAGAACGTTTGCCAGCATTTTTAGTGTTGACTGCGTCAGCAACTGTGCGTGCCTCATCATTACGCGCACAGGTTTGTCCTTGTTCAAGCGCCTGCTCACTGATCATCAAGTAAGGGTTGACGTGGGCTTCAACTCTGCCCGGTGCGTCAACGCTGGTAGAGTCGATCTCCAGCCAGCCCTCGGGTGTCTCGCGGCGCATAAAAGCGGTGCCTCGAACATCAGTAATTTGGTGAACAGGCTCTTTAGCAGCGAGTCGATGAGCAATTTCGACTACCGCGCGCTCCGCGTTGCCATACAACAGCAAATCACACTTGCTGTCGATCGCCACCGAGCGTCGAACCTTATCTGACCAATAGTCGTAATGTGCGATCCGTCGCAACGAGCCTTCTATCCCGCCTAATACAATCGGGACATCTTTATAAGCTTCTTTACAGCGCTGGGTGTACACAATCGCGGCGTGATCAGGTCGCCGACCTCCGACGTCTCCTGGCGTGTACGCATCATCACTGCGCATTTTGCGATCCGCGGTATATCGATTGATCATCGAGTCCATGTTGCCAGCAGTCACGCCAAAAAATAAATTCGGCTTGCCCAGGACTTTGAATGGCTCGGCGCTCTGCCAGTCTGGCTGCGCGATGATGCCCACCCGGAACCCTTGATTTTCAAGCATCCGCCCGATCACCGCCATACCAAAGCTCGGGTGATCCACATACGCATCCCCCGTGACAATAATAATGTCACAGCTGTCCCATCCAAGCTGAGTCATTTCATCACGACTCATCGGTAAAAAAGGCGCCGCTCCAAAGCGCTCAGCCCAGAACTTGCGATAGCTACCCAGAGGTTTAGCGTTACGCGGGAAGAAGGAAACGTCAGTGTAGGTAGTCATATAAATTACTAGGTTGCTCCTTTGAGCTTATCCTGAGTTTTGGTGTCGAAATCGCTGGCATCGTGACGCTCGTGAAGCTGCTCTGATGGCTCGCCACTCGTGCGGTTCACCATGCGACCACGTTTCACCGCGGGGCGATTAGAAATAAGATCCGCCCAGCGCTGAACATGTTTATATTCATTCACGCTGAGAAACTCGCCCGCACTATACAACCAACCCTTGACAAGCCCCCCGTACCATGGAAATACAGCTATATCGGCAATCGTGAATTCGCCTGCGGCGAGGTATTCGTGATCAGCCAAGTGTCGGTCCAGAACATCGAGCTCTCGCTTGACCTCCATGGTAAAGCGGTCTATCGCATATTCGATCCTAGTCGGTGCGTAAGCATAGAAGTGGCCGAACCCTCCTCCCAGATAGGGGGCACTACCCATTTGCCAGAACAGCCAGTTTAAAGTCTCAGTTCGGTCAGCAAGGTTTTTAGGAAGGAATGATCCAAATTTCTCTGAGAGATAGAGCAGGATGGAGCCTGATTCAAACACTCGAATCGGCTCGGGCCCACTACGATCCAGCAGCGCCGGAATCTTGGAGTTCGGATTGATATCAACAAAGCCCGAACCAAACTGATCACCCTTTCGAATATCGATCAACCACGCATCATATTCTGCGCCCGCATGACCGAGCGCGAGCAGTTCTTCCAGAAGGATCGTGACTTTTACTCCGTTCGGTGTACCCAGCGAATACAGCTGCAGCGGGTGGCGTCCAACCGGAAGCTTTTTATCATGTGTCGGGCCCGCAGTCGGTCGATTGATGCTCGCGAAGGCTCCGCCGTTCGGCTGGCTCCAGGTCCATACCTTTGGTGGAACATATGTGTTGGAATCTGTCATCTTAGTTCTCTCACTCTTCCGTAACTAGCGTCTTGCAAACGCTTGCGTGACATCATCAGCATGCAGTCGATCTCGGCACGTTTGACTGACTCAATTTTTGCATAGCCAATTTTAGCTAGATTATTGAGAAATAAGGCTTTTAACCTATTAGAAAGTACGACTTATTCTTGTTAAAACAAAAAACCCAGCCTTGAAAGCTGGGCAAAGTCATTTATTTAGGCACTCTGAACATTGAACAAATCTTGTTTCCGGTCGGATCACGCAGATAAGCAAGGTACATTTTGCCGGCAGGACCCTCTCGATAACCTGGTGGGTCTTCACACGTTATTCCGCCATTCGCAACACCAGCGGCATGAAAAGCACTGACCTGCTCGACCGATTGCGCAGCAAACCCAATCGTGCCGCCATTGGCTGGAGTCGCCGCTTTACCATCTATTGGTAACGAAAAGGAAAAAGCACCTGAGGGAGTTCGATAAAAATACCTAGTATCGCGATTGATTACACCTGGGCCGATACCCAGCGCACCTAACGTAGCGTCGTAGAACTTTCTGGACGCTTCCAAATCGTTTGTTCCCAACATCACATGACTAAACATATTGTCTCCAGAGGTAAATTAGTAAAAAATGCGTCCCTGTCGGACCTCGACAAGAGTAGTCTATTAACTGTGATAATGACTAAAAATGGGGTAAATCACTGGCATGTTCAACATTAAGAGACGTGACTTCATCAAACTCGCTGCAATGGCCTGGCAGATTTTAGGGGATAGCTCGCTTGCATTTGCCAAAACCCTGCAAAGTGCATTGAATTCACAGTCTTCGACCACCTACCCCATTGAGCTCGATGTAATCACTAGCCTTGAACGAACCATCAGGCCCAGCCCTGAAATAAGCGGCCTACCCCCTAAAGAGTTATCAAAGCTCTCTCAATACCCCCACTACGGCTATGGCAAATGGTCCTTTGGTCCCGGGCTCGTTGCCGAGATTCGCAATGATCTGATGCCGGACAACTTTTCAGACACAAAAGTGAGTCATCCATTAAAGCTGATTCATTTTTTTACGATCACTGATATCCATATCACCGATAAGGAATCGCCTTCTCAATTCATTTATTTGCAACAAGCTGACCAGACTGGCGAACACGTCACGTCTATTTATTCTCCAGTCATGCCTTATACGACACACGTGCTGGACGCAGCTGTTCAGACGATTAATGCCATCCACAAAAAAAATAAAATGGATTTTGGTTTGTCATTAGGTGATACCTGTAATAGCACGCAGTACAACGAATTGCGCTGGTATATCGATGTAATGGATGGTGGAGTCATTACCCCGAGTTCAGGTGCTCATGCCGGGGCAAATACCGTTGATTATCAAAAGCCCTTCAAAGCTGCCGGTTTGGATCGATCAATACCCTGGTATCAGGTGCTCGGAAATCATGATCACTTTTGGCTGGGCTCTTTTCCAGTTAACGATTATCTTCGAGCATCCTATGTCAGTGATACGGTAGTCGCGTTAGGCGATGCTTTTCAAAAACCTGAAAACCTGTTTAAACCTGATTACTACATGGGGGCCTTGGATGGCTCAACATCTGAGGCAAAAATCATTGGGGCTGGGCCTGTCGCGAGTTTTACAGCCCCCCCAAAAGTCGTTGCAGATCCTGATCGCCGGTCCTTGCGCAGACAAGAGTGGATGGAGGAGTTTTTTAAGTCGTCCACTGCACCAGCTGGCCATGGCTTTACTCTGGAGAATACAAAAAAAGGATTCGCCTGCTACAGCTTTATTCCAAAGTCAGATCTGCCACTTAAAGTGATTGTCTTGGATGATACGCAGAATGAAAACGATGGGTCCGATGACATTCATGGTCATGGCTTTTTAGATCAGACGCGTTACACCTGGCTCAAAAAAGAGCTTGCTGATGGACAGTCAGCAGGTCAACTCATGATCATTGCAGCCCATATCCCTATTGCTGTTGAACCAGATCATTCAGAGGTCGAGTGGTGGCTGAGTCCATTGAATGCCGTGACATTACCTGAATTAGTGGCTGAGCTGCATCGTTACCCAAATCTCTTGATGTGGTTAGCGGGACATCGACATTTCAATACGGTTAAAGCTTTTGTTTCACCTGACCCGATACTCGCACCAGAAAAAGGTTTTTGGCAGGTAGAGACAGCTTCTCTGCGAGACTTTCCGCAGCAGTTTCGTACTTTTGAAATTTTGTTAAATACTGATTACAGTGTTTCTATCAGGACGGTTAATGTTGATCCATCGGTCAGTGAGGGAACTCCAGCGGCAAAATCGCGCCATTATGCGGTGGCCGCTCAGCAAATCGTCAAGACCAAGGGCATATATCAAAACCCCAGCTCATTACCCGATCCATCCATCAGGCCAATGCCTTCTGGTTCCTACAATGCAGAACTGAGAAAACAATTGAGTTCCGGGATGATTGCGACGCTCAAAATGCAGTATGTTTTCACCTGATGTGACAGAGATGCAAGCCAGTTACGCGGTGTAGCAACGGCTATTATCGGTCGGGCACTCAACCTGAGTCTGCCGCCCGCTCTAGAATTCAACCATATCATCAAAGTATTCCTTGATCCACACATGCTCCGTGTTGAATCTCTCTGCAGGCATATAAACTATCTGAATGAAAAATAGCTCACTCGCCGCTTTGGCACTCGCTGCACTCGGAATTGTTTACGGTGATATTGGCACCAGCCCACTGTATGCTTTTGAGCAGGTCTTTTCTGCCGGCGTGCATTCCGTACCTATCAGTCAGGCAAATATTCTTGGAGTGCTCTCGCTATTCATTTGGTCGCTCATGATGATTGTGACGTTGAAGTATGTTTTCTTCATCATGCGAGCCGACAACCAGGGTGAAGGAGGCATCATCGCACTCATGGCACTGGCGCTGAACAAAGTTCGGGACAGATCCCCATACCGATTGTGGATATTGCTTTTGGGTCTGACCGGTGCCGCATTCTTCTATGGTGATGGCGTAATCACCCCCGCAATTTCAGTTTTGTCAGCCGTTGAGGGTTTAGAACTGATATCACCAAAACTAAAAGATATGGTTTTGCCTGTTGCTATTGCAATTCTCTGCTTTTTGTTCTGGTCTCAGCGCAAGGGAACCGCAACGATTGGCTTATTCTTCGGACCTGTCATGTTGGTCTGGTTTGTCGTCATCGGTCTGCTGGGGCTCTGGAATATTGTTCAACAGCCCATCGTTCTATTAGCGCTGAACCCGCTTTATGCGATAGAGTTCGTCAGCACGCATGGTCTCCTGTCATTCTTTGCACTCGGTGCAGTGGTTCTCTGCCTGACCGGAGCAGAAGCGTTATACGCCGACATGGGTCATTTCGGTCGACACCCCATTCGTATGATGTGGGTACGTCTCGTACTGCCTGCACTCTTATTGAACTATTTGGGACAAGGAGCGCTATTACTCACCCGGCCAAGTGCACTGAGCAATTTGTTCTACCTGATGGCACCTGATGTTTTGCAAACACCGTTGGTCATATTAGCAACTCTCGCTACGGTAATTGCTTCGCAAGCGGTCATTTCAGGAGTCTTTTCGATGACCAGGCAAGCCATTCAGCTGGGTTTCTTGCCTCGTATTCAAATTTTGCAGACCTCCGCCCATGAAATTGGCCAGATCTATTTGCCTTTTGTGAATTACTTTCTTGCGATAGCCGTTGTGGGTGTCATTTTGATTTTTCAAACATCCAATGCCCTTGCATCTGCGTATGGCATAGCGGTCACTGGAACTATGCTCATCACTGATTTTTTAGCGATCTCCGTTGCAATCAAGGTCTGGAACTGGCAACCCTGGCGAGCTATTTCAGGAGCCATGGCATTTGTCGTGATCGATGCGGTTTTCTTTGGCGCAAATACAATCAAATTTATCGATGGCGGCTGGATGCCTATCCTGCTGAGCATTTTAATGATCACAGTAATGACAACCTGGAATCGCGGCAGATTAATTGTGGAGGATCAATTAAAAACGCAGACAACTCCATTAAAAGACTTCATTACAAATGAAGTGACAGACGAGACACCCCGTGTCAAAGGCACTGCAATATATCTTGCGTCAAACTGGCATCTAGCACCTATTTCATTGCGCAGGTCATTACACCACTTTGGTGTGATACATAAACAGGTAGGTATCCTGGAGATCAGCTATGAACTTGCCCCATATATAGCCGAGGAATCGCGCGCAACGATTATTCACTGCGACAAGGGTTTTCTAAGGATTCTATTGAAATTTGGCTTTATGGAGACAGTATCTATTCCGGATACCCTTAAAGCGCACTGGCCTGAAGGCATGATATCCAGTTTCGATCCTGCCTCGTATTTTGCGAATCGTCTGGTGATCGTTCAACAGGGCAATGGTGGAATGCGATCATGGCGTAAACGACTATTCCGATTCATGTACCGCAATGCTCAACACCCTACGGATTTCTTCAGTGTGCCAATTGCAGACTCAATGTCAGTCAGTACTCGCGTAACGATCTAATACCGGTGCGAGAGATTTAACGAGTGTTTTTCAATATACCGGCTCTTGCCGCAAGTGACACGCAACCATGCGCCCAGAAGGCAGGATTGTTTGCCTGGGCTCCTGGGTCTTGCACCGAGCAATCGCATCAGGACAGCGTGTATGAAAATGGCAACCGCCTGGACGATTGACCGGACTAGGCACATCGCCCTGCAATACGATCCGGTGGGATTTTTTTTGTGGATCAGGCACAGGAACAGCGGACAGCAGTGCCGTCGTGTAGGGGTGCAGTGGATTTGAGAATAACTCAGTGCGCTCTGCCAGCTCCACAATACGCCCCAGGTACATCACGGCTACTCGATGAGTCATGTGTTCAACGATGGCGAGGTCATGGCTGATAAACAGCAAGGCCAGACCGAGTTCTTTTTGCAGATCTTGTAGCAAGTTGACGATCTGGGCTTTAACCGACACGTCGAGTGCAGAGACCGCCTCGTCGCATATGATCAGCTCAGGTTCTGCGGCCAACGCGCGTGCGATACAGATCCGCTGACGCTGTCCACCAGAAAACTCATGAGGCCAGCGCTGACCGGCATCCTTAGGCAAACGGACCTTATCCAGCAACTGCACCACGCGGGCTTTGATTTGTGCATCGTCAGTTGCCAAACCAAAGTTTCGGATCGGTTCGGCAATAATATCGTGCACACGCATGCGTGGATTCAAGCTCGAGAACGGATCCTGGAAAATCACCTGAATGCGCTTGCGTAACGGACGCAGTGCACTCGCGGACAAAGAATCGATGCGCACTCCGTCAAGAATCACTTCACCTGAAGTCAGATCGAACAAACGCAAGATCGAACGGCCCACGGTAGATTTGCCACAGCCCGATTCACCGACTAGCGCCAGCGTCTCGCCTTTGTTGATGACAAACGACACACCGTCCACGGCATGAACATGAGCCGTCACCTTACCAAGCAAACCAGTCTTGATCGGAAAGAATTTTTGAATCTGGCGGACTTCGAGCAGTGGCACTGTAGCGGTCGTAGACATTCGGTTAACCTGATTCGAGTAAGTCATGAGCAAAAATTAATCATTGGCAAAAGCCACTTCACCTGCGAAATGACAGGCCACCTGATGGCCGCTGTCTCTGACTTGCATGGCGGGTGCGATCTCATGACAAGGTTCTTTTGCTAACGGACACCGTGAGGCGAACACGCAGCCTTTAATCTTTTGTTTCAAGCTTGGCACAAGGCCTGGGATCTCCTTCAGGCGCGTAGAGTGTCCCTCCATCGAAGTGCCGAGTTTGGGGACCGCACCGAGCAAGCCCTGGGTATAAGGATGCAGCGGATGAGCAAATAGCTCGTCTACGGGAGCCTCTTCAACCTTGCGGCCGGCATACATCACCATGACGCGTTCGGCGACTTCGGCGACTACACCCAGATCGTGCGTAATCAATACAATTGCCGCACCAATTTTATTTTTCAAGTCCGCCATCAGATCCAGAATCTGTGCCTGAATCGTTACGTCTAGCGCGGTGGTTGGCTCATCAGCAATGAGCAGTTTTGGATTGCAGGCAAGAGCCATCGCAATCATCACGCGCTGACGCATCCCGCCAGAGAGCTGATGCGGATATTCATCCAGGCGGCGCTGACTTTCCGCGATACCAACCAGGTCCATCAACTCAAGCGCACGCGCCATGGCCTGGTCTTGCGTAATTTTTTGATGCAAACGCACCGTCTCGCACAACTGGCGTTTGATTGTCAACACCGGATTCAGACTGGTCATCGGCTCCTGAAAGATCATCGAAATCGCGTCACCACGAATGGCGCGCATTTCTTTGTCTGATAGCTTGAGCAAATCCTGACCTAGAAATTTAATCGAGCCCGCGATCTTCCCAGGTGGCTCGGGAATCAGGCGCAGGATCGACATGGCCGTCACAGATTTGCCACACCCTGACTCCCCCACGATTGCAAGTGTCTCTCCTTCATTGACGATAAAGCTCACGCCATCTACGGCACGATTGATACCGTCAGGTGTGCGAAAGTGCGTCTGCAGGTTTTCGACTTCTAATAAGGCCAAGAGATATCTCCAATCAGCTCGTTTTCGACTTGCGAGGATCCAGCACGTCACGCAACCCGTCACCCATCAGGTTGACAGCCAGCACAGTGACGGACAAGAAAATCGCTGGGAAAAAGATGATGTACGGCTTGATCTGGAACAGCGTACGACCATCGGCCATAATATTGCCCCACGAGGGTATGATGGGCGGCACGCCTGCACCTATAAATGACAGAATCGACTCTGTAATCATGGCAGAGGCACAGATGTAGGTTGCCTGAACGGTCAACGGTGCGAGCGTATTGGGTAAAATATGTCGCCATATCAGCATCGGCATGCGACAGCCACACGAGATCGCCGCATCAACATAAGCCTGCTCTCTGAGAGACAAGACCACCCCGCGCACCAGACGTGACACTCGCGGAATCTCGGCAATGGTAATTGCAATCACCACGTTTTCGACACTTGCTCGCGTCAAGGCCATCAGTGCGATCGCCAGCAAGATCGGAGGGACCGACATCAGGCCATCCATGACGCGCATGATGATGGCATCCGAGCGACGAAAAGTGCCGGAGATCAAGCCAATTGCCAAGCCAGTTACTGAGGCTAATAACGCAACAGCAAAGCCAATGGTCAGTGAAACACGCGCACCATAGAGCACACGCGAATAAATATCACGGCCAAACGCATCGGTGCCGAACCAGTATGCAGCAGACGGTTCGAGATTTCGCTTGCGGGGCGCAAGCTCTGTCGGGTCGACCGTACCGAGCCAGGGTGCCGCTACCGCGATGAACAACATCACGAGCAACAGACCTGCACCAAAGGCAATCGCCGGATTATTTAACAGAAAGCCCCACAAGCCTTTGCGCAGGCGTCGAGGTTTGAGAATGTCCGGTAGTGTGGGGGCCGCAGCAAAACTAGTCATCAATAACGTATCCTAGGATCGACGATTGTGTAGATCACGTCAACGCACAGGTTAACCAACACATATACAAAACTGAAAACCACCACGAGCCCCTGAATCAACGGGTAATCGCGGCGAACGATCGCATCGATGGTCAGACGGCCTAAGCCTGGAATGGCGAACACACTTTCTGTCACCACTGCACCGCCTATGAGCAAGGCAATGCCGATACCGATAACGGTGACGACAGGAACGGCAGCGTTTTTCAAGGCATGAATAAACAAAATGCCTATTTGCCCCATGCCCTTGGCCTTTGCTGTTCGGATGTAATCTTGCGAGAGAACCTCCAGCATTGTGGCGCGGGTGATACGTGCAATCAGTGCGATGTACACAAAGCCAAGTGCAATTGATGGGAGCACAAGGTGCTCAAACCATTCGCCGAAGCCTTTCTTAAACGAGACATAGCCCTGCACCGGGAACCAGTCCAGCTCAAGGGAAAAGAAAAAACTCATTAAGTATCCGACCACGAATACTGGAACTGAAAAACCGATCACGGATATCGCCATGATGCAACGGTCAATCCAGGTACCCGCTTTCCAGGCAGCCAATACACCGATTGGCACAGCCACGGTGATTGCGATGATTAGCGTGAGCACCATCAGCGACAACGTTGGCTCGATACGCTGGCCGATCAGTTCGCTGACCGGCATGCTGGTGAACATCGAGGTGCCCAAATCACCTTGAAGCAGATTGAAAAACCACTCTGAAAATCTGATGAGAAAAGGTCGGTCCAGACCAAGGCCTGCACGAATTTTTGCGATATCCTCTGCACTAGCCTGATCACCGGCAATCACTGCTGCGGGATCGCCCGGAGCAATGTAGAGCAAGCTGAATACAAACAGGGCAACGATCAGCATGACCGGTATGGTCGCCAGTACCCTGCGAAGAATGTAAATAAACATAGCGATTCTTATTCCGTACCTCTAGATTAGATCCGATACCGCTCAGGATCAGAGGGGCTGGTGACCGGTTGGGGTGCGCCAGCCCTCATCGACTCAAATCAGAGTTAGGTTTTTTTCACACCACTAAACCAGGGCAATGGACCGCCAACAATACCGGTGATGTTCTTGCGCCAAGCCTGATAGGAGTAGAAAAATCCTGTTGGAATATAAACAACATCCTCCATCGCAGCCTTGTTGATGCTAGCAATCGCAGCCTTTTCGCCCTCAAGTGATGAGGCGTCAAACCACTCATCGACACCCTTCTCAACTGGAGCACTTGTGGGCCAGCCCCACCAGGCCTTCTCACCATTCGCACGCACGCCAACATTACCCGCGATATTTGCGCAATCAGACCCTGAATGCCAGGTGTGAAACATGCTCCACCCACCTTGGCCTGGCTCACTCTTGGAGGCGCGTCGCTGACCAACTGTTCCCCAATCGGTTGCCACAAAGTCTACGTTCATCCCCAGACGCTTAAGCACATCCGCTGTGATCTCACCTTGTGCCTTGGTAATTGCATTGTCCTGTGCAATCACACAGGTCACTGGCTGGCCTTTGTAACTGGACTGCGCCAGCAGCTTCTTGGCGGCTTCCATTTGTGGACCATTTTTCAGAACATCGCCACCATTCTCTGTGTAAACAGTCGTACCTGGGGTAAAGAAACTTGGCAGTGACTTCCACAGACTTGTGTCGGAGCCAGCGACTGCACGCATGTAGTCTTCCTGGCTGATCGCCATCTGGACGGCGCGGCGAACAAGCACATCGTTAAATGGAGCATGTAAATGATTCATACGGAACGATCCGACATTACCCAGTGGGTCGGCAATATCGACTGCGATGTTACGGTTTTTCTTGAGCAACGGGATCAAATCTGGCAAAGGCGTTTCCCACCAGTCGACTTCCCCGCTTTGCAACGCAGCCGATGCCGTTGCCGGGTCGGGCATGACAATCCATTCTATGCGATCAAAATTTATGCTCTTGCTACCTGACATCCAGTTTGAAGGCTCATTCCGGGGGTTATAGCCATCAAACCGCTCAAACACGGCCAAAGCACCAGGCTTCCACTCGTTTCGTGCGAAACGCATTGGACCTGAGCCGACGTACTCATCGATTTGCTTGAAAGGATCCGTCTTGGCGATGCGCTCAGGCATGATGAAACAACATGGCGTACCGGCTTTGCCTAACGCTAAAAGCATCTTTGTATATGGCTTGGAAAGCACCCACTTAAAAGTCGTGTCGTTGACCACCACCAATTCTTTCTGGATCGCCTTGAGCATCAAGCCCATCGGATCGCGTGCGGACCAACGAGCGATACTGGCGACGCAATCGACGGCGCGCACAGGCTCACCATCGTGGAATTTCAG
>CANCOC010000025.1 GCA_947379755.1 Alcaligenaceae bacterium
ACAAAAAACAGTGTGAGCGCGACACGATCGAGCAATGTCTTGACTGCTTCGGTTTCGTGCTGATTGCGTACTTCGCCCAGTATTGGCACGAACGCCTGGGCGAAAGCACCTTCAGCGAAGAGTCTGCGTAGCAGGTTTGGGATGCGAAAAGCAATCCAGAAGGCGTCGGTCAGAGCACCTGCACCAAATGCACGGGCAATAATGATGTCACGTGCAAGTCCCGTGATGCGCGACAGCAGGGTCAGACTACTGACCGTTGCTGCTGACCGCAACAGACTCATCGTGGTGGCATGCGGATGGCGCCATCCAGACGAATGGTTTCACCATTGAGCATTTCGTTGGTGATAATCTGGTGGACAAGTTTTGCGTAATCCTCCGGACGGCCCAGTCTTGAGGGGAAGGGGATACTCGCAGCCAGTGAATCCTGGACAGGCTGGGGCATGCCAAAAATCATAGGTGTGCCAAAAATGCCAGGGGCAATCGTAACGCAGCGGATACCGAGCGGCGCGAGATCGCGGGCAATGGGCAATGTCATGCCAACCACGCCAGCTTTGGAGGCCGCATAGGCAGCCTGGCCGACCTGGCCATCATAGGCGGCAACGGATGCGGTATTGATTAACACGCCACGCTCGCCTGTTGGCTCGGGTGTGTTTTTGCTCATGGCCTCGGATGCGACGCGAATCATGTTGAACGTGCCAACCAGATTGATGCCCACGACTTTCTGAAACATATCCAGTGGATGGGCACCATTTTTGCCGACTGTTTTTGCGGCAGGCGCAACACCAGCGCAGTTGATCAGGCCAAATAGTGGTCCGGCTTCGAGGGCGCTGGCGACAGCAGCCAGTGCATCCTGTTCTTGTGCGACGTTGCAATGGACATAGCGTTGCCCGAGTTCTTTGGCGAGTGCTTCGCCCGCCTCATCCTGCAAGTCGGCCAGTAGCACGTGTGCACCATGCTCCGTGAGCATTTTGGCTGTTCCTGCGCCCAGACCTGAGGCGCCACCGGTGACGATAAATACTTTATTTGCGATGTCCATGATGTCCGACTCAGAAATGGTTAAGCAAGTGCATTGAAAATTTTGTTTTTGATTTCATCAACAGAACCAACACCTTCTACCTTGCGATACTTTGGTGCGCTGGCTTGTTCCGTCGCCCAGGAGGAGTAGTACTCCACGAGAGGACGTGTCTGGTTGCGGTAGACCGTGAGGCGATGTTTGACGGTTTCTTCTTTGTCATCATCGCGCTGGACAAGGGGCTCGCCCGTCAGGTCATCATGCTCGGCTACCTTGGGGGGGTTAAACCGTACATGGTAGGTCCTCCCGCTTGCGGGGTGGACGCGACGTCCGCTCATGCGTTCGATGATGTCTGCTTCGGGGACTGCGATCTCAACGACAAAGTCGAGCCCGACATTCGCCAGTTTGAGTGCGTCGGCCTGGGGAATCGTGCGTGGAAAACCATCAAACAGGTAGCCATTGAGGCAGTCTGGCTGTTTGAGGCGGTCTTTGACCAGGCCAATAATCAGGTCATCGGAGACCAGTCCACCCGCATCCATGATTTTTTTGGCTTCGATCCCAAGGGGAGTGCCTTGCTTGACGGCAGCACGCAACATATCGCCCGTTGAAATTTGCGGGATACCGAAGTGCTGAGTGATGAATGCCGCTTGCGTGCCTTTTCCGGCGCCGGGGGGACCAAGCAAAATGAGACGCATGAATACTCCTGAGTCTGAAACAATATAAGGGATGGGAAACATTATGCCGCAACGCAGCACGTCCTGCAGAGGCTTTGCCTACACGCTTACCCTGAGCTCGCCCGATTTTCGATGATTTTACGCACACGGAGCAGATCTTGCTGGGTATCGACACCTGCCCCGGGATGCGCCCTGACTGTCCTGACTGCAATCGTAAAGCCATTTTCAAGCGCACGGAGTTGTTCGAGTGCTTCGATTTGTTCGAGCGTCCCAATGGGCAAAGCCGGGTATTGTTTGAGAAAGCTGACGCGATAGGCGTACATGCCGATGTGATGCAGCGCAGGGAACTTCAATCCCTCTGCTTGCTGGCTCTGCGCAGGGGCGTCACGATGCCAGGGGATCGGGGCGCGTGAAAAATACAGTGCATGACCACGCTGGTTGCACACTACTTTGACAATATTCGGGTTAAATAGCGCCTCACCCGTCACGAGGGGGGCTGCGCACGTTGCAATCGAAGCGAGCGGGTCGCTGCCAAGCGAATGCGCAACATCGTTGATCAGCGATGGATCCATCAGCGGCTCGTCACCCTGGAGATTGACAACAATTTCGTCATCCTGCAAGCCGATCTTGAGTGCGGCCTCGGCAAGCCGGTCCGTGCCACTTGGGTGGTCTGCACGGGTCATGATGGCTTGAATGCCAAACGCCTGGGCCGCACTTGCAATGTCGGGATGGTCGCAGGCAATCAGTACGCGCCGTGCGCCGGATGCGATGGCTTGTTCGGCTACGCGCACAACCATAGGTTTGCCTGCCAGATCGGCCAGCATTTTTCCTGGTAGGCGGGTGGATGCCTGTCTGGCAGGGATGATGACGACAAACGGGCTCACCGGTGGACTCATACCGGAGCGGAGATTTCGGCTTCTGTGAGTGTGCGCGCCTCTGATTCAAGCATGACGGCAATACCATCGCGCACAGGAAAGGCCAGCTGATCGGCCCGGCACACAAGTTCAGTGTGACGTGCATCGGGATACAGGCGCCCCTTGCAGAGCGGACAGACGAGAATATTCAAGAGTCGTGATTCCATGGGGCTATTGTAAACACTCAGGGTTAAGTTGGGTCAATGTGCAATTTTTTGCAATCGATGGCTGACCCAGTCGGTGAAGTCGGGGTCAGAAAATACAGGCGTCACTTCAACAACCCACAGCCGAGGATCCTCAAGCGACTCGCATTTGATGGCGTCCTTGGCAGTAATCAGAATCTGTTGTGCCTGCAGTGCGCTAAAGGTGGCATGTGTAAATATGTGATGATCTTCCAGAGCGAGTGTTTCCTCAATCTGTAAACCTGCGTGAACAAGGCTATCAAAAAAACGTACTGGCATGCCGATGCCAGCGGCTGCGCCTAGGCGCTGGCTGGCAAAGCGTTGCCTGAATTGATCCAGAGAGAGTACTTGGCCATCAGACAGGTTGCGGATCGAGGCGATCTGCAGTTTCATATTTGCCTGTCGGACCTGTTTCGGATTGAATCGCGACGAGGGCGGTGGGGTTTCCTGAGTGCAGTTTGTGACGATGGCATCCACATGCTCCAGCCTGGCTGCGTTCTCGCGCAAGGGGCCTGCGGGCATGACTCTGCCATTACCGACTCCCCGCAAGTCCTGCACCACAATCTCCATGTCCCGGGCCAGGGCGAGATGCTGCAGGCCATCATCTGAAACGATGAGATTGACCTCTGGATGCCTGACCATCAAGGCCTCGATTGCTAGTTTGCGGTTGGGATGCACGGCAACGGGAGCCTTCGTCTGCCTGGCAATCAATGCGGGCTCATCGCCGAGTTCACTTGAAAGCACGTCGCCTTGACCGAGTTTGGGGTAGGGGCCGATTTTGATGCCATAGCCGCGGCTGATGACGCCAGGGCGCCAGCCTTTGGTTGAGAGTGCCTGAACGAGTGCGATGACGACAGGTGTTTTTCCGGTACCACCCACATAGATATTGCCGACTACGATCACAGGAAGTGGGGCCTGATAGGTGCGCTGGGGAAGCATCCTGTAAAACGCACGTCGCGCTTGCAGCACGCGTTCGACGATGCAGGCAAAGGGAAACATCACCTGACTCAGCCAACCCTGCTGTTGCCACTGCGCGTGGAGCCAGAGACTCACGCGCGTGATGAGGGAGGAATGAATCAATCGCTGACCTGCGTGGCGAAATGGACTCTGCCAATGCCGGCTGCGCGGGCAGCCTGCATGGCGCGAATCACAAACTGATGAGCAGCCATGGCATCCGCATAAATAACCACTGCTGGATCATGGAGGTCTTTTTGTGCCGCCTTGAGTGCCTCGGTCAGTGAAAGGATATCGGAGCCGCTGATGACTTGCTGGCCAACGGCAAACCGCCCGTCCTGACTGACGGTAATTTCAATCACTGCGGGTGTGCTGGCGTCGGCCTGGGCTTGGGGGAGCAATACTTTGAGCACGCCCTGTCTGGTAAAGGTGGTGGTTGCGGCAAGAAAAATCAGCATCACAAGCAGCACATCAATCAGTGGAATCAGATTGATGTCGAGGTTGTCATCGTTCGTGCTTTGTCTGAAGCGCATCCTGTCAGGCCCTGATCGCGTCGTTCAGCCGGCGGGCAGCTTGTTCCATTTGCAACAGCAAGCCCTCGACACGTGATTTGAAATGTCTGTGTGCAATCATTGCGGGCACTGCAATCAGAATGCCGAACCCTGTGTTGTAGAGTGCCACTGAGATTCCACGGGCAAGCTTGCTCGGATCTGAGCCATCGGGCTGGTAGGCGGCAAAGATTTCAATCATGCCAATCACCGTCCCGAACAGACCCATTAATGGTGCGATGGTTGCTACGGTGCCAAGTGCGGGCAGGTAACGCTGCAGCCCATGCGCCACGTCACGTCCGACATCCTCAACGGCAAGCCTGAGCTCGGCCTGAGGCAGATGGCGTTTGCGCAGGACCTGAGCCAGAATCTGCCCCAGAGGGCTGGAGGATTGCAGTTTGTCGATGGCCTGGGGCTGATCCAGACCTGCCCGGACCATCTGCAGCACTTGTGCACTGAGCTCTGGTGGCGCGATGCGTTTAGTCTGTAAACTTAAAAAACGTTCAATAATGATCGCCATGCCTGCGACGGACAAGGCAAACAGCGGCCAGATGGGCCAACCTGCGTCTGAAACAATAGACTGCAAAATAAAACCTCACAGAAGTGAAATGACATTTGGGATGACTGTCATCGTAAGGGGGGATAAGTGGATCTGGCAAGCACAGTCCGGTCCGGATTAATTATCCACAGAACCTGTGGATAATTCTGTGTGTAGTTTCGAAGCACTGCCAAAACGCTGGCTCAAAGGTCGATGATCAAAAACTGAACAGGTTTAGGATCATTTTAAATATATTCTTTTAAATCATATGGTTATGAAACTCATTTTAACAAAATATTTATGTTTTGCATTTTATGGTTATTCGATAGCAGGTTGCAGATGATTTGCTTGCCCTGTGGACATATTCAGCTGCGAGAGCCTGATGACAATTGAAAGTCAAGTCACAGAAGACCAATCCTTGCGGGATATCCTGACTGTTACACAGCTTAATCAGGCTGTGTCTCACTTGCTCGAAAAAAGCTTTGTTTCGACTTGGGTGCGAGGCGAAGTCTCGAACTTTACCCAGGCCTCCTCTGGTCATTGGTATTTTACGCTTAAGGATCAGGCTGCCTCTGTGCGCGCGGTCATGTTTCGCAGCCGGGCATCGGCAATTGGTTTTACACCCAAATCCGGAGACTCTGTAGAGTTGCGTGGTCGCGTCACGCTCTATGAGGCACGTGGTGAGTACCAGCTCCAGGTTGAGCAGATGCGCCGGGCAGGGCTGGGCTCATTATTTGAGGCTTTTTTGGCGCTCAAGAACAAACTCGCCCAAGAAGGACTGTTTGAAGCCAGCTCAAAAAGGGATATCCCCCCTTTTCCACGTGCGATTGGTGTGATTACTTCCCTGGGTGCGGCCGCCCTGCGTGATGTACTGACTGCGCTTGCACGCCGTGCCCCTCATATTCCCGTCATCATTTATCCTTCCCCGGTGCAAGGAGCCGATGCCGCTTACCAGCTCAGACAGGCGTTGGCGCGTGCAAATGACCGGGAAGAAGTCGATACGATTCTGCTGGTGCGAGGGGGCGGAAGCCTGGAAGACCTGTGGAGTTTTAATGATGAGGGGCTGGCCAGAGACATTGCTTCGAGTCTGATTCCGGTGATCGCTGGCGTGGGTCACGAAACAGACTTCACCATTGCAGACTTCGTCGCCGATTTGCGTGCGCCTACCCCAACCGCAGCGGCAGAACTGGTTTGTGTCACACGAGCCGCACTGATGGATCGCGTTTCGCGTTGTTTTGGGGAGCTCTCTGGTCAGTTGCAGCGACAGCTCGAACGCCTGGCACAGCGGGTCGATCGTGCTGGC
This sequence comes from Alcaligenaceae bacterium, assembly GCA_947379755.1. Lineage (GTDB taxonomy): Bacteria > Pseudomonadota > Gammaproteobacteria > Burkholderiales > Burkholderiaceae_B > Zwartia. The sequence continues at coordinate 6,126 of CANCOC010000025.1, forward strand.
GCCTCGATCGTTTCACCTTCGCAACGTCTGGCGCACCAGATGGAGCGTGTCAGCGGTTTGAATTACCGCATGCAGGCGGCGTGGCAGCGCGGTGCCCAGCAACGCCTCACTCGCCAGGAGCGTGCAGGTGCGCGCATGGCGAGCCTGTTGCCTGACATCGCTCCTGCGCGCGCTGCGCTGATCCGGGCCTGTACAGGTCTGGCGCAGGCTGAGCGGCGTGCGTTCGCGCAGCTTAACGCGCGTCTTGAACATGCCCAGGCGCAGCTGCGTAACCTGAGTCCGGAGCATACGCTTGCGCGCGGCTATGCCATTGTCCAGCTCCCTGACGGGCAGATCGTCAAGCAGGCTGGCCTGGTGCAACCGGGGCAAGCGCTAGGTGTGACCCTGGGCAGCGGGACGCTTCAGGTCACTGTCGATCTTGTCGTGCAGAGCGTCAGGAGCGATACTTAACCTTGCTTCTGATATGGGTAGCTGTGCGCAGCCTGCTCTGTCCGATACAATAGTTGAGTTATCCGTCCCACCCCAATTTAAGAGGATTTGCAGCAATGGCCCATACACTCCCAGCTTTGCCCTATGCCATGGACGCCCTGGCACCGACTATTTCAAAAGAAACACTCGAGTATCACTATGGCAAGCATCATCAGGCATATGTCACCAATCTGAATAATCTGATTCCTGGCACAGAGTTTGAATCTGCTTCGCTCGAAGAAATCATCAAGAAGTCCTCTGGTGGTGTGTTTAACAACGCTGCCCAGGTCTGGAATCACACGTTCTACTGGAACAGCATGGCCCCTAATGCCGGTGGCGAGCCTGCTGGCAAACTGGCTGATGCAATCAATGCCAAGTGGGGCAGTGTCGCGGCATTCAAAGAAGCTTTCAACAAGTCTGCTGCAGGCAACTTTGGTTCAGGCTGGACATGGCTGGTTAAAAAAGCTGACGGCTCACTCGATATCGTCAACACCAGCAATGCAGCGACTCCTTTGACCACCACCGATGTGCCTTTGTTGACCTGTGATGTATGGGAACACGCCTACTACATTGACTATCGCAATGCACGCCCCAAGTATCTCGAAAGCTTCTGGAATCTTGTGAACTGGTCTTTTGCAGCTAAAAACCTTGGTTAATACTTGATTCAAAGCAGACCCGCTCTGCGGGACACTGTTCCAGCTTGCTAAAAAAACCGGTGCTCACACACCGGTTTTTTCTTGGGCGCTCCAACTGCTGACCCAACTGCTGATCATCCTGTGCTGTCACGCTCTGCACGTTTGGGCAATCCAGTCTCATGCGCTAAGATTGTGCGATTCGATCACAACTTCTTGAAGGTAAATCAAACATGAGCCAACACGCCCTGATCTGCGACGCAATGCGCACACCCTTTGGCCGGTATGGTGGTGCACTGGCGAGCGTGCGTCCCGATGACTTGGCTGCCGTTCCGATCCGTGCGCTGATGGCGCGCAACCCGAATGTTAAATGGGAAGAACTTGACGATGCGCTGATGGGCTGTGCCAACCAGGCTGGCGAGGACAACCGCAACGTGGCCCGCATGGCGACCATGCTGGCGGGTTTGCCTGTCGAGGTGCCAGGTGGCACGATCAATCGTTTGTGCGGTTCGGGGATGGATGCAATCGGCACGGCTGCTCGTGCAATCCGCGCCGGTGACACTTCATTCATGCTGGCCGGTGGCGTTGAGAGCATGACGCGCGCACCTTTTGTGATGGGCAAGGCTGATTCGGCCTTTTCACGCAGCGCTGCTATTTTTGACACCACCATCGGCTGGCGGTTCGTCAACAAACTGATGAAGGCCACGCATGGTGTGGACTCCATGCCCGAAACGGCAGAAAATGTTGCAGATCAGTTCAAGGTCTCGCGCGAAGATCAGGATTTGTTTGCGATGGCCAGCCAGGAAAAAACTGCTGCTGCACAACGGGCTGGTTTCTTTGACAGCGAAATTTCTCCCGTGACCATTGCCCAGAAGAAAGGCGATCCGATTGTGGTGAGCCGTGACGAGCATCCTCGCCAGACGAGCCTGGAGTCGCTGGGCAAACTCAAAGGGGTTGTGCGTGAGGGTGGTTCTGTGACGGCTGGCAATGCCTCTGGCGTCAATGATGGTGCGGTGGCGATGTTACTGGCCAATGAGCGCGCTGCCGCGCATCACGGCCTGATCCCGCGTGCACGTGTGGTTGCCATGGCGACAGCTGGTGTGGAGTCCCGCATCATGGGAATTGGCCCTGCGCCTGCGACACAAAAGGTTCTCGCGCTGGCAGGCCTGCGGCTGGACCAGATGGATGTGATCGAGTTGAATGAAGCCTTTGCTGCACAAGGTCTGGCCGTCTTGCGTCTGCTGGGTCTGAGCGACAATGATCCGCGTGTCAATCCTAATGGCGGTGCGATTGCGCTCGGGCATCCACTGGGTGCGAGCGGCGCTAGGCTTGTCATGACCGCCGTCCATCAGTTGCATGCCACAGGCGGGCGCTACGGGCTCTGTACGATGTGTATCGGAGTCGGGCAGGGCATTGCCATGATTATCGAGCGCGTCTGACGTAGGTGCCTTGCATGCGTTAACGCGTATGTTCTGGAAAAACCCGGATCTCCTCAAGGAGCATCCGGGTTTTTTTGACGCATTGCAAAATACTTTATTGAATTCCGTTTATTTTTTTGCCTGCCGTGATGCCATGTCTGGTAAACCAGCCTTGTTCCATCTCAAGCGTATAGCGCACTGGCGCTGAGGAGCAGTGCGAGTTTTCGGTCATAGGAGCCATGTCTGCGATGTTGGTGATAGTGCCATCATCCAGAATAAAAGCGATCGACAAGGGCAACAGGGTGTTGCGCATCCAGAAGCACTGCACATTCGGCTGCTCAAAGACAAACAGCATGCCGCTGTTGGGGGCGAGTTCCTTGCGGTACATGAGCCCGCGCGAGCGTGTGGCATCCGTTGAGGCAACTTCAGCGCGTATCACGTGCATCCCTGCATTCAGGGTCTTGACAGGCAGCGTCTGGGCATGGAGTACGTTCATGCGCATGACACCAGAGGATACACATACAAACAGCGCAACCAAAAGGGTGCGCTGTCTGATAAAACAAAGCAACTTATACATTGCAAGCCATCCGAGGGGTTATTAACCCCTACAGTTTAAGCTGCAGTAATATTTGATGCTTGCTTGCCTTTCTGGCCTTGTGTGATTTCAAACGCTACACGCTGACCTTCTTGCAGTGTTTTGAAACCATCCATATTGATTGCAGAAAAGTGTGCAAACAAATCTTCGCCACCGCCATCTGGTGTCACGAAGCCAAAACCTTTAGCATCGTTGAACCATTTAACTGTACCTGTGACCTTACCTGTAGTCGAGTCTGACATGCCGACTGCCTCATTAAACGTTGTATAAACTATTGAAAAGCTCAGGATTGGTGTTGTTAATCTGAGAGCTTTCCGGCGTTTGACATCCAGAAATTTGGATGTATGACGTGATATTGAGCAGATTTTTTTAATGAGTCAAGTATTTGATCAAAATCTGATATCAATGATAATGGTCGAATACCCCGATTTGTAACAAAAACACATGAATTTGTACCGGATATTGCCCCTGAATTATGCCTACTAAAGTCACGATCCCTCCCGATTTAGTCGTTGAAAAACAAGCGGCCCGTACGGCACCTCCTCCTATGTACAGGGTGCTTTTATTGAACGACGACTACACCCCCATGGAGTTCGTCGTTCAGGTGCTGCAAAAGTTCTTTGGCAAGAGCCAGGATGATGCGATGCGCGTGATGTTGCAAGTTCACCACGAAGGCAAGGGGGTATGTGGGGTTTACCCTTATGATATCGCTGCCAGCCGGATTGGCCAGGTTTCGCAATATGCGCGCACCCGACAGCACCCGCTGCAGTGCGTCATGGAGCCTGCAGATGACTAAAAATAATTTGTTTTTTGTTGCTTTAATTCACTAAAACAGTAAATACGCTCTGAACCAAATATATTCCGTTCTGATAGGCATAGAATGAACCCTGTCAGTTGTCTTTTACTTTCCGGAAAGTCGAGGAAATTGTGATTTCACAAGAGCTTGAAGTCAGCCTGCATATGGCTTTTGTCGAGGCTCGTTCAGCTCGCCACGAATTTATTACTGTAGAACACCTGTTGCTTGCGTTGCTCGATAACGCAGCAGCCATCGAGGTGTTGAAAGCCTGTGCCACCAATATGGATGAGCTGCGCAATCATTTGCGCAAGTTTGTCACGGACAATACTCCCGTGATTCCTGCTGGCTCAGAAGTAGACACACAGCCTACGCTGGGTTTTCAGCGTGTCATCCAGCGCGCCATCATGCACGTTTCTGCAGGGGGGGCCTCCAAAAAACCGGTGACTGGCGCAAATGTGCTGGTAGCTATTTTTGGTGAAAAAGAATCTCACGCAGTCTATTACCTCCAGCAGCAGGGCATTTCACGCCTCGATGTGGTGAATTTCCTTTCGCATGGCATCAGCAAGATCAATGCGGCTGAGAGCACTGCGGCTCCTAAAGAAGCGCAAGTCAATGGTGACGAGCCTGCCGATGCACGACAGTCCCCACTTGATCTCTATGCGCAGGATCTGAACGCGGATGCGATTGCTGGACGAATCGATCCTCTGATCGGGCGTGAGTACGAGGTCGAGCGTGTCATTCAGACCCTTTGCCGCCGTCGCAAAAACAATCCACTGCTCGTGGGTGAGGCGGGTGTAGGCAAGACCGCCATTGCCGAAGGGCTGGCTTATCGCATCACGCGTCATGAGGTTCCTGAGGTGTTGCAGGATGCACAGGTCTATTCCCTGGATATGGGGGCCTTGCTAGCCGGTACCAAATACCGTGGTGATTTCGAGCAGCGTCTGAAGGGCGTACTCAAGCAACTGAAAAACAATCCTCAGGCTATCCTGTTTATTGATGAGATTCACACGCTGATTGGTGCGGGTTCTGCTTCGGGTGGTACGCTTGATGCTTCTAACTTGCTCAAACCTGCCTTGTCCTCTGGCCAGCTGCGTTGCATTGGCGCGACGACGTACACAGAGTTTCGCGGCGTATTCGAAAAAGACGCTGCACTGTCACGTCGATTTCAGAAGGTTGATGTCCCAGAGCCGAGCGTTGAGCAAACCATTCAGATTTTGCGTGGACTCAAAGGGCGTTTCGAGACCCACCACAATGTCAAGTATTCAGCTGCAGCACTGATTGCAGCAGCAGAGTTGTCCGCACGTCACATCAACGATCGCCACTTGCCTGACAAAGCGATTGATGTAATTGATGAGGCCGGTGCTGCGCAACGACTGTTGCCGCGTTCCAAACAGAAAAAAGTCATTGGCAAGACTGAGATTGAATCCATCGTCTCGAAGATTGCCCGTATTCCTCCCCAGACCGTCTCCAATGACGACCGCAGCAAACTCGCCACGCTTGAGCGTGATTTGAAAACAGTGGTCTACGGCCAGGATAATGCGATCGAGGTACTTGCGTCTGCCATCAAAATGGCGCGCTCTGGGCTGGGACGTCCGGAAAAGCCTATCGGTGCATTTCTGTTTTCGGGTCCGACGGGTGTTGGCAAAACCGAGGTTGCACGTCAGCTGGCGTTTACCCTTGGAATTGAGCTCCTGCGTTTTGACATGTCCGAGTACATGGAGCGCCACACTGTGTCCCGTTTGATTGGGGCGCCTCCTGGCTACGTGGGCTTTGATCAGGGAGGCTTGCTGACTGAGGCGATCAACAAGCAGCCGCATTGCGTGTTGCTACTTGATGAGATTGAAAAGGCGCATCCGGATGTGTTTAATATTTTGCTGCAGGTCATGGACCATGGCACGCTGACAGATAACAACGGTCGCAAGGCTGATTTCCGCAACGTGATTCTTGTCATGACAACCAATGCCGGTGCCGAAGCCCTGGGTAAACCGAATATCGGTTTTTCCAATACACGTGCTTCCGGTGATGAAATGGCAGATATCAAACGTCTGTTCTCGCCTGAGTTCCGTAATCGTCTGGACGCAATCGTTGCATTTGCTCCACTTAATCAGGATGTGATCCTGCGTGTCGTGGACAAGTTCCTCATGCAGCTTGAGGATCAACTCCATGACAAACGCGTCGAGGCTTCCTTTACGGATGCTTTGCGTGCCTACCTGGGCAAGAATGGTTTTGATCCCCTGATGGGCGCGCGTCCGATGCAACGTCTGATTCAGGACACGCTGCGCCGTGCACTGGCAGATGAGTTGCTGTTTGGCAAGTTAGTCGATGGCGGGACGGTGCTGGTAGATGTGGATGCTGATGACAAGGTGGTGCTGACAATTGGTCCGGTCGCCTCCAAGGTCAATTCACGTACGGCAGGATCGGATCAGGAAACTGAGCTCGCAGTCTGATGGCAGCAGGGCATTTTTCACTGAGCTGTCACCACTGTGGCGTGGCCTATCAACGGCCACGCCTCAATCCCGGAGAGTGGGCCACCTGTGAGCGCTGCGACAGTGTGCTCGAAACCTACGCAGTTTTTCCTGCTGGTGCATGGCTGGCTGTCCTGATTGCCACGGTCATCACCTTTACCTTCGCCAATGCGTTTCCCGTTGCAACCCTGGTTGTGCAGGGTGCAGGACAGGCAGCCTCTTTTATTGATGCAGTGGTGATCACCTGGCGGTCTGGCTATCCTGAGGTCGCCGCGCTCACATTTTCCGTGGGCTTTTTATTACCCGCCTTTCATCTGGGCTTGCTGATCTGGATTTTTGGCCCCTTGTCACTTGGTCGCATGCCGCTTTATTTTGAACCTGCGATTCATCTGATTGATCTGCTCAAGCCCTGGTGCATGGTGCCAGTATTCCTGATGGGTATTCTGGTATCTGTGGTCAAACTGGTCAGCCTGGCTTCACTGATTCCTGGTATTGGCCTGTTTGCAACGGTCGCCTCTGCGATTCTGATCACCGCTTTATCCAGATTAAACGCCGACAAGATTCGGGCGATGGCGCATGACTTGAATTTACCGGCAAGTAGCGCACCCCTGAAAAAACCTCCTTCACCTAGCCTGATCATGCGAACCTGGGCGTTGATGTTAGGCGCTGCCTTTCTCTATATTCCCGCCAACCTGCTTCCAATCATGAAGGTCTCCGTCCTAGGGACAGAGTCAGCGCATACGATTCTGGGTGGAGTGATCGAGTTGTGGCATATGGGTTCATGGGACATTGCTCTGGTCGTTTTTATTGCAAGCGTTGTCGTCCCCTTGTTCAAGTTGGTCGCGCTCGCGATCCTGGTCTTTATGACTCAGCAACGTATCGGACGCAAGCTTAAAGAGCGCACGCATTTGTACGTCATGGTCGAATTCATCGGCCAGTGGTCGATGCTCGATGTGTTCGTAGTTATACTGCTGTCGGCGCTGGGGCAGTTTGGTTCAATCCTGACGATTGAACCTGGCGGCGGAGCAGCTGCTTTCGGTGGTGTGGTTGTCCTCACCATGATCGCAGCGATGGGTTTTGACCCGCGTCTGGCCTGGCGATTGGCTGGGCATCGCAGGCATTTGCGCCGAGCTGCTTCACCGATCCACCAAAGTTAAATGATTTTAATTTCTGTCTATAGGAGTTGCCCGCATGCCTGAGTCATCCAGCCCCCAGGGCTCCCTGCCTCTGCCGCGCGTTTCTCGCAAGCCTAAAAGGAATTTGGCCTGGGTGTGGCTGATTCCGATTGTCGCGGCTCTGGTGGGCGTATCCATTGTCTGGAATGCGATCTCCAAGCAGGGACCTAAAATTTCCATTCAATTCAAGTCTGCCTCAGGACTCGAGGTTGGAAAAACCCAGATCCGGTATCGTGATGTCGTGATCGGCGTTGTTAAAGATATCCATCTCACAAAAAAACGTGATGGTGTGGTGGTTCAGGCTGAACTGACCAAGGATGCAGAATCCCTTGCAAACGAAGGCACAAGCTTCTGGGTAGTCAAGCCGCGGGTGGGTCTTGGAGGTATTTCAGGTCTATCGACACTCCTGTCAGGCGTCTATATCGAGGCCGATACGGATGAAGGTGTCAAAAGCCGTAAAAGTGAGACCGAATTTACAGGTCTTGAAGAACCTCCGCCGATTTCAAGTGATCGTCCGGGAACGCGATTTTCTTTGCGTGCCCCAGACCTGGGCTCCCTGGGACCAGGTTCTCCCGTCTATTTTCGCCGGATTCAGGTCGGGCTTGTGACTAAATACAAGCTTGATTCGGTCGGTCAGTTCGTTGACATGGAAGTGTTCGTCGACGCGCCCTATGATAAGTATGTTGACAGGAGCACACGATTCTGGAACGAAAGCGGGATTGATGTCACGCTAAGTACGGATGGCATGCAGATTAACACCCAATCCCTGGTATCGCTCATTGCTGGTGGTGTGGCGTTTGCCTCCTTTGGTAAGGATCTTGAAAAGCCTTTGGCTGGAGAGGTGTTTAATTTATATGAGACCAAACGCGCTGCGGAGATCGTTCCTCTTGGCGTGTCCGTTCCGATCAAAATGCGCTTTGACCAGCCGACCCGGGGTCTGAAGGTTGGCGCCAGCGTTGAGTTTCAGGGGATTGATATTGGTATTGTGAATAATGTCATTCTTGATTTTGACATTATCAAAAAGAAATTTTATACACGTGTCGAAGCCACTCTTTATCCAGAACGCTTAGGTTCTGTCTATCGCGAAATGAACATGGCTGACAGAAAACCAGAGCAACTGGCCGCTTCGCTTGCTGTGTTGACCAGCCGTGGTTTGCGCGCGCAATTACGCAGTGCAAATATTCTGACAGGTCAGCTTTATATTGCAATGGCCGACTTTCCGGATGCACCCAAAATTGGCCGCGTTAAAACTGACTTGCCTTTTGATATGCCAACGATTGCAGCCGATGACCTCGATAAGCTGCAACAAAATATATCAAACATCGTAGCCAAGCTCGACAAGATTCCTTTCGACGAGATGGGTAAAGAGTTCAATGAGGCGCTCAAGCAAATCAAGACGCTGTCTGCCAATCTTGATACAACGGTAACGCCCAAGCTTTCTTCTACGCTTGTGCAGGTTGAGTCGAGCTTTAAAAATCTCGATAGCATGCTTGCGCCAGGCAGCCCGTTACCTGCCAATGTCGAGACTGTCCTTGATGATCTCAAACGTAGTTTGCGTTCCTTGCGCACGCTCACAGATTCCCTGCAGGCACAGCCTGATTCGTTGCTACGGGGCCGCTCTGGCCAGCCTTACTCACGCGATACGCTTGGAGCGTCCACAAAATGAAGCGTTTTTTGATTGTTTTTGTAGCCTTGGTACTGACGGGATGTGGTTCACCCGCAGCCTATAACTACACGCTGAGTCCTCCTGTTTCGTTAGAGTCATCAGCCTTAACGCCTGCAAATATCGGCCCCTATAGTCTGGCCGATGTGACGGTTCCTGCCGAGGCTGATCATGCTTCTCTGGTTGTCCAGCAAAGCGATGGGCGCGTGCTGATGTTGTCTAATGATTTGTGGACTGCGCCGTTGTCCGCACATCTGCAAACTGCCTTGTCACTTGAACTGACTGCGCGCCTGGGCATGCCGCCGGTGCAGAATTTGGTCTCGGGTGTGCGCGACGAACATGTCGCACGCATTCAGGTGGATGTGCAGCGGTTCGATCTGGTCCCAGGTCAGTTTGTTGCCATATATGCCCAGTGGCGAGTGCGCTTTGCCGGCGCAACGGGAAAGGTTCTGACGTGCTTTACAAAGCTTCAGCAACCTGTCGGCGTGGGCGTTGCGGCGCTCGTGACCGGACAGCAAAAAAATACGCAAAAGCTTTCTGCCCAAATTGCCCAGTCTCTGGTGCAGCGCGCCAGCCCGGCCGATGCACAGTGCACAACAAATTCATAAGTGATTCAATAAGGATCTGCAGTGATGCGCATGTTTAAACGAGTATCTGTTTTTTTTGTCTCAAGCCTGATCTGTACTGTAGCGTTTGCAGAGATCGTCATTGGCGTTGATCTGTCTACTACCGGACCTGCTGCGGCGATCGGCATTCAATCGTCCCAGACCATTCGCTTGTGGCCGGATACCCTGGGTGGTCAGCCCGCACGTTATGTCATTCTCGATGATGCGACGGACGTCAGCCAGGCAGTCGTGAACTTTCGCAAACTCACTTCAGAAAACAAAGTAGATGCAATTGTTGGACCAAACATTACACCTGCAGCCCTGGCTGTGATGGATGTGTTGCAGGAGTCGAACACTCCGATGGTTGCGCTGGCTGCCTCAGCGGCCATTGTGTCACCTGCAAGTGATCCAAAAAAACACTGGGCATTCAAGTTGCCGCAGAACGATGCACTGATGGCCAGCATCCTGGTTGAAGATATGCGCAAGCGCGGCATCAAGACCATTGGATTGATTGGTTTTGCCGACTCATACGGGCAGGGTTGGTCTAAAGAGTTTCTGGCAGCTGCGAATGGTGACCCCAAAGTGGTCGCAAACGAGTCGTTTCAACGTAGCGATCAGTCTGTCACCGGTCAGATCTTGAAGCTAATGGTGGCTAAACCTGATGCAGTATTGATTGCTGGATCTGGCACGCCTGCAGCATTGCCGCAAAAAACGCTTGTCTCCCGGGGCTATAAAGGTCTGATTTATCAAACCCACGGCATTGGTACGCTGGAATTCTTGCAAGTGGGTGGCAAAGATGTCGAAGGAACCTTGTTCCCTACCGGACCAGGAGTCGTTGCACGCGAACTGCCACCAGGCAATCCCGTGCGTCAGGTCGCGCTTGAGTTTGCAGACCGCTATGAAGGGCGTTATGGGCCTCATACACTGACACAGTTTGCCGGGGACGCATGGGGTGCCTGGATGCTGCTGGATTCTGCGGTGACGCGTGCTTTGAAAACCGGTGCCAAGCCATCGACGGTCGAATTTCGCCGCGCACTGCGTGATGCGCTAGAAAATACAAAAGACCTGATCGTACCCAACGGTGTGCTCAATGTGACGGCGCTCGACCACCAGGGTTTTGACGAACGCGCCCGCGTGATGGCTACGATTCGCGATGGTAAATTTTCTTATGCGCAGCCTTAAGACGTAAGGCTGTGCACGTGAACTGAGGGCTCAGGCCTTGCCTGTGCTGCCAAAGCCGCCTGTCCCGCGTGCGGAGCTGTCAAAGTCCTCCACCAGATTGAACTGCACTTGCACCACGGGCAACACAACCAGCTGCGCCAGACGCTCCATTGGCTGCAGAGTGTAAGCCGTGCTGCTGCGGTTCCAGGCCGATACCATCAGCGGTCCCTGATAATCCGAATCAATCAATCCAACCAGATTGCCCAGCACGATGCCATGCTTATGCCCCAGTCCTGATCGTGGCAGAATCACAGCTGCGTAACCAGGGTCGGCCACATGGATGGCCAGGCCCGTTGGTATGAGATGTGTCGTACCCGGTTCAAGCACTAGCGCTTGCTCCAGGCAGGCTCGCAGGTCAAGCCCTGCAGAGCCTGAAGTGCCATAGGCAGGCAGCTGATCGCGCATACGTTCATCGAGAATCTTGAGATCAATGGGCTTCATGGTGTGTGCAATGTGAGGAATTGTTAGGAGTGAATAGGGGGAAGGCTTGTGACGTGAGTCAATATACTTGTATCTTTACGTTTTTTTATTCGGTTTTTTACGTGTGCGTGTCTGATTGCGGCGAGACAAAATGATCAGCAGGACCAGGCTAATTAGTACACAAATCCCAACTGCCGAATAGATAGTGGTCTCGCGCGCCAGGGTAGACGCATGCGTTGCCTGTAGTGCACGTGCAGCGAAATATCCCGGTGCAAGCAATCCCGGTACCCAGAACAGAGCTGAGAGCACGTTTGCCAGCTGGAATCTGAATTCCGGCATCCCCATCACACCTGCCACCGTAGGAACCGTGCTGCGCAACGGACCCAGAAAACGTCCAACCAGTACGGCAAGAAATCCATAACGATGAAAAAACAGGCGCGCACGTGCGATTTTTGTACGGTGGCGTTTAAGCGGGTGCCATCTCAATACGGAAGGTCCCAGTTTTTTACCGATCCAGTAGGACACCGCATCACCCATGATCGCACCAGCGTACCCCCAGAGCACGATGGGCATGAGCGGCAGGGTATCACTGCCAATCAGTCCGCCCGTCAGCAACAGGAGTGCCGTGGCAGGGATCAGCATGCCAATCAGTAGCATCGACTCACCAAGGGTGAGTAGAAAAACAATGGGACCTGCCCAGGACTGATGGTCCTGAATAAACTGCGTAGCTAAATCAATCAGTGCTTGCACGTAATTGAGTGTTTAAGGTCGGTGGGCGGACATGCGCGTCGTGACTGCCTGGATAATTTGACGCGCGACATCCTGCTTTGCGTTCGGGGGCAGGGGGTGTTCGCCATATTCGTCAAAAATGGAAACTGTGGTGTGGTCTGCATCCATCACATGTTGCGCAAGATTGCCGATCAGCATCGGAATTCCTTTGCGCAGGCGTTTCTCATGGGCAAATTCTGAAAGCCGTTCTGTTTCGGCCGCAAACCCTACGCACCATGGCGCATCGGGGAGTTTTGCCACTTCGGCCAGAATATCCGGATTTGGAACAAAGTTGAGTGTCGGAGTATCTTTGCCATTCTTTTTAATTTTATCGGCTGATACATTCTCAACGCGCCAGTCGGCAACGGCTGCGACGGCAATAAAAATATCCTTTCCCTTAATACTGGCCATCACGGCATCATGCATTTGTCGGGCAGTTTCAACATCGATACGGGTGACGCCATGAGGCGTCGTCAATGCGGTCGGACCCGAGATCAGCGTTACGGTCGCGCCCGCTTCCCATGCGGCTTTAGCCAGTGCGTAGCCCGTCTTGCCGGATGATCTGTTACTGATCACGCGCACAGGATCAATGGGTTCAATGGTGGGTCCTGCCGTAATCAGAACATGCTTGTCTTTGAGCGATTTAGGCTGAAAAAATCCGATCATTTCGGCGAGCAACTGGGCAGGTTCAAACATGCGCCCGTCGCCCGTTTCACCGCAGGCCTGGCTACCTGTACCGGGTCCGAGGATATTCACACCGTCTTGCTCAAGCTGGGCCACGTTGCGCTGAGTTGGGGCTTGCAGCCACATTTCGCGATTCATGGCTGGCGCGACAAGCAAGGGGCAGGCGCGTGCCAGGCAGAGCGTCGAGAGCAGATCGTCGGCGCGGCCCTGTACCAGCTTGGCCATGAAATCTGCTGAGGCGGGTGCAATCAGAATGGCATCTGCGCCGCGGGACAGATCAATGTGCGCCATGTTGTTGGGCACCCTCGCATCCCACACGTCGACAAAGACGGGACGACCTGAAAGCGCCTGCATCGTCACAGGGGTAATAAAGCGGGTCGCGGCTTCGGTCATCACGACGTCCACCGTGGCACCATGCTCGATTAAGCGGCGCACTAACTCAGCGGATTTATAGCAGGCGATGCCACCACTCAAACCCAGCACAATCCGTTTGTCATGAAGATCTTGCATGCGAACCTCTGAGGCGGAGCAGTTCATCAACAATCAGCAGAATAGCACCGAGCGTGATTGCACAGTCCGCAAGATTAAATGCCGGGTAGTACCACTGATGCCAGTAAAACAACAGGAAGTCGATCACATGGCCATAAGCGATGCGATCGATCACATTACCTAGCGCTCCCCCAAGAATGAGGGCAAGTGCAAGCATGAAGCGGTGCTGGTGTCGATTTTTGTGCATCATCCAGAGAATGAACAGCACGGCACACAGTGCGAGCGCAGTAAAGAACCAGCGCTGCCAGCCACCCTCGTTGGCAAGAAAACTAAAGGCCGCACCCGGGTTGTAGAGCAGGGTGAAATCAAAAAACGGCGTAACGTGAATACGTTCGCCATATTGCAGGTGCGTATCAAAGCCGATTTTGCTGAGCTGATCTGCCAGCACCAGCACAAACGCCAGCAATATCCACCTGAACAATCCACGATAGGACGAACCGGTTGATGATGTGGCGGATGCTGCAGTGTTGCGTGCCACGTTTGCTGGGTCTGGGGAGGCGTTCATTCAGTCAGTCTCTGCTCTCAAGTTCGGCACCTCGCCCTTAGGCTTGCGCTGAGGCGGCTTCGTTCAGGCTACTGACGCATCGTCCGCAAATATGTGGATGAGCGGCATCTTGTCCAATGTCTGCACGATAATGCCAGCAACGCTCGCACTTTTGATGACCAGAAGGCGCAATGTTGATTTGTAGGTCTCCCGTACCTGGCTGAACATTCACACGCGAAACGATGAAAATGAAGGGCAGCTGGTCCGCAACACTTTGCAACAAGGCGAAGTCCTCACCGCTTGCAGTCAGCTCGACTTCACCCTGCAAAGAAGAACCAATACTGCCGGCTGTGCGCAGATCTTCGAGCTTGCGCATGACGAGCGCACGAATTTCGCGCAGGCGTGTCCAGCGTGGCTGCATGGCCTGCGCGTCACTGACTGCAGGCACTGCGTGGTAACACTCAGTAAAGATTGTGATGCGACCCAGATCAGCAGCGCCTGCAAGTGTTGTCGTGCCTAAAATTCCCCACGCTTCTTCGGCTGTGAACGAAAGAACCGGAGCCATCAGTTTGAGCAGACTTTGGGTGATGTGCAATAAAGCAGTTTGAGCCGAGCGACGTGCCAGGCTGCGTGGCGCAGAGGTGTACAGACGATCTTTCAGGACATCCAGATAAAACGCACCCAGATCTTCGGAACAAAAATGCTGCAGACGCGACATCCCAGGCTGGAATTCATAGCGTTCAAAAAAACCCAGCACTTCATTTTGCATCTGAGCCGTCATCGCGAGCGCATAACGATCAATCTCCAGCATTTCATGTGGGGAAATTGTATCTGTGCCGGGATTAAAGTCAGCAAGGTTTGCGAGTAAAAAGCGCAGCGTATTGCGGATGCGCCGATAGCCCTCGACAACACGTTTGAGAATCTCATCCGAAATCGATAGTTCGCCCGAATAATCCGTACTAGCAACCCAGAGGCGCAGGATTTCTGCACCCAGACTGTCGGAAACTTTTTGCGGGGCAATCACGTTTCCGACAGACTTACTCATCTTGCGGCCTTGACCGTCAACCACAAAACCGTGTGTGAGCAAGCCTTTGTAAGGTGCGCGACCGTAGAGCATGCAGCCAGTGAGCAGCGAGGAGTGAAACCAGCCGCGATGCTGATCGGAGCCTTCCAGATACAGGTCTGCCGGCCAGGTCAGATCTCCATGCGAGCCATTGTGCATGTTGTCAGGACCACCGAGTACCGTAGCATGTGTGGTGCCTGAGTCAAACCAGACATCAAGTGTGTCGCGATTCTTTTCGTAGAGCGCGGCATCAGTCGCGCTGAGTAAATCAGCGGGTTCAATTGACTGCCAGGCTTCAATCCCGTGCTGTTCAACGCGTTTGGCAACCTCTTCGAGCAAAGCGGGTGTGTCAGGATGCAGTGCGCCTGTCTCTTTGTGGATAAAAAAGGCCATCGGCACGCCCCACTGGCGCTGACGTGAGAGCGTCCAGTCTGGCCGGTTGGCAATCATCGCGTGCAGACGTGCTCGTCCCCATGCGGGGAAAAATTCAGTGGCTTCGATAGCCGCCAGTGCGCTCACGCGCAAGGTTGCCTGATCCGTGTTGGGCTGGACATCCATTCCCGCAAACCATTGGCTGGTGGCACGGTAAATGATAGGTGTCTTGTGGCGCCAGCAATGCATGTAGCTATGGGTGTAGGCTTCTTGTCTGATCAGCGTGCCGGCTTCGGTCAGCGCCTCGATTATTTTTGGATTGGCTTCCCAGATCGACAGACCGCCAAAGCCTGGCAGGCCAGGTACATACTTGCCATCGCCCATGACTGGATTGATGATATCGGCGTCTTTCATTCCGTGCGATTTGCAGGAAATAAAATCTTCTACACCATAGGCGGGTGCCGAGTGCACAACACCTGTACCCGTGTCCAGCGTGACATACTCACCCAGATATACCGGTGAGAGTCGCTGGTAACCGGCATCAAATTTGGCGAGTGGGTGTTCAAAACCTATCAGGCTAAGAGAGGAGCCAACGCAACGGGCAATGATTTCGCCGGTCATGCCCCATTCCTTGAGGCAGGTTTCAACGCGGTCTGCTGCCAGGATCAGGAGATCACCAGTAGCCGGAGCAGGTGTGACACGCACCAGCGCATATTCGAACTCAGGATGGATGTTGAGTGCCTGATTCGATGGGATCGTCCAGGGTGTGGTGGTCCAGATCACGATGGCGCCAGCGCCCACGGCGGGTACACCAAATGCTTTGGCCAGTGCGGTGGTGTCGGCAAACGGAAACGCAATGTGCACGGCGTGGTCTTTCTTGTCTGCGTATTCAACTTCTGCCTCGGCCAGTGCCGAGCCACAGTCAAAGCACCAGTTCACTGGCTTGAGGCCGCGAAAGACATAGCCTTTTTCGAGAATGCGGCCCAGCGCGCGGATCTCGTTGGCTTCGTTGCTGAAATTCATGGTCAGGTAGGGACGACTCCAGTCTCCCAGTACACCGAGACGTTCGAAGTCTTTTTTCTGACGGTCAATCTGCTCAAGTGCATAGGCGCGCGCTTTGGACTGGACTTCAGCGACAGGCAACCGTTTGCCGTATTTTTTCTCGATCTGGATTTCGATCGGCATGCCATGACAATCCCAGCCTGGTACGTAGGCCGCATCAAAACCAGCCATGTTCCGGCTCTTGATGATGATGTCTTTCAGAACCTTGTTGACGGCGTGGCCAATGTGAATATCGCCATTGGCATAAGGTGGTCCGTCATGCAGCAAGAATTTTGGGCGTCCGCGACTGGCGTCACGAATGGCCTGGTAAACCTTTTTCTCCTGCCAGGCTGCGACCCACAGGGGTTCGCGCTTGGGCAGGTCGCCACGCATAGGAAAGGAGGTGTCGGGCAGATTGAGTGTATTTTTATAGTCCATGGAGCGCAAAATAAGCGCGCGCATGCTGTGCATCGGCATGCATGGCGGCAGTCAGGGTTGGGAGATCAGGAAACTTTTCTTCGTCCCGCACGTGCTGCAGGAGTTCAACGCGAATGAGTTTACCGTAAGCGTCTAAGTTCGTCGTGAGTAAATGGGTTTCAAGCAGAATTCGACCGTTGTCCTCTACTGTCGGGCGTACCCCGAGGCTGGCAACGCCAGGCAGAGGCAGCGGCCCCAGACCGTGCACGCGCACGACATAAATGCCAGACCTTGCAGCACAGCGGGGTGTGACTTTCATATTCATCGTCGGCATATTCAGTGTGCGACCGAGCTTTTGGCCGTGAATGACATGACCGGTCATGGCGAACGTGCGTCCCAGCAAATGGGCGGCGTGCTTGAGGTCACCTGCACCGAGCGCAGCCCGGACTTCTGAACTTGAAATCCTGTGGCCATGGGCATCTGTCACCTCCAGCATGGTTTGCACCTGCATCCCGTGTTGGCTGCCGAGTTGCTTGAGCAAGGCGATATCGCCCATGCGCTGGCGCCCAAAGCGGAAATCCTCTCCGACTAGCAGCCAGCGGACGCCAAGCTCTTCGATCAGGAGCTGCAGGACAAAATCGGTAGCGGACATCTCGGCCATGGCACGGTTAAATCTTGCCAGAATGATTTGTTCGATGCCGCAGTCTGCTAGTGCGGTGAGTTTGTCCCGCAAACCGCTGATTTGAGGCGGAGAAAGCTCGGGACGGTGATTAAGCCGGGCAAAATACTCTCTGGGGTGTGGGGTGAACGTCAGGACAGTAGGCAGCAGGGCTTGCTGTCGTGCAGCCTTGCAGACTTGTTCCAGCATGGCTGTGTGTCCGCGATGCACCCCGTCAAAGTTACCAATTGACAAGGCGCAGGACACGCGCGAAGAGGGCGCAGGAGGGTGGCGACGGATGCGTAGAGTAGTTTTCACGTACACAGTTTACAATTTCGGGCTGCCTTGTTAGTGGATAACCATGCCTGTACCAAATTTTTTACGCCGTCGCTTCGTGATTTTGATATCGGGGCAGGGCTCAAACATGCAGGCAATCGTCCAGGCTTGCCAGTCAGAACGCTGCCCGGCGGAGGTTCTGGCAGTCATTTCCAGTCGGCCACAGAGTTCTGGTCTGGACTGGGCAGCGGACCAGGGAATCGCGACACATGTGGTTGCTCACGCAGAATTCGCCTCAAGAACGGCATTTGATGCGACACTAGCGGATGTGATTGATCGCTATTCACCCGATTATGTGCTGTTAGCCGGTTTTATGCGGGTTCTGACCCCCGGTTTTGTTGAAAAGTATGCGGGCAGGCTGGTCAATATCCATCCCTCTCTGCTACCAGCATTTCCAGGTATGCATACGCATGCCCAGGCACTTGCCAAGGGGGTGCAGGTGCATGGCTGCACCGTCCATTTCGTCACGCCTGTGCTCGATCATGGCCCCATCATCGCTCAGGGCGTGGTGCCGGTCGAACAGGCAGATACCCCCGAGTCGCTGGCTGAACGTGTGCTTGCCATCGAACATATTGTTTATCCCCAGGTTGCGACCTGGCTTGCCGAGGGTCGAGTGCATTTGATGCCCGACCAGCGTGTGCAAGTCGACGCGATTTTTTCCAGATTATTTGTTTCGGAGTCCTTATTATGATCAACACACGCATACCCAGTCGCGGCAGCCGACCCAAGTCGGGCGAGGCGCGTGTGAAGTCACGCTCCTCGACCGCAGGTGGCTCTCATTCAGCCCCAAAAAAATTCGATCCAAATCGTGCACCCGAAAAGGGGTCTGCAACTGAGCGCCTGATGAATGCCCAGCCTGCTTACTCGACCCGCTCAGGTTCGGGTAGTGGGACGGGTGGCAGCTCAAACTACCGCGGTCCCGATTCCCGTAACGACAGTGGCGCAGAGCGCCAGGTCCATGCACCCTTTGTACACAAGCCCCGTCAGCCGCCGATGACGATCCGCCTGGATCAGATTCGCAAAGTGCTCGACGAAGTCCTTACCATGCGGTTTGCCGCAGACTCCGTGGTGTCCCACTGGTTCAGGGCGCACCCTAATCTAGGGATTCGTGACCGTTCAGAGGTTGCCGAGGCTGTCTACGATGTTTTGCGTCATCTGCGTCGCTATCGTCAGTTGGCCGAAAGCGGTGTGGGCAATGCCGTGCGACGGCTCGCCATCCAGGGGGCTATCTCGACCATGGACCCCGAAAAAGTCAAGACTGTGATGGATGCCGGCGAATTGGCCTGGCTGGATCGCATTGGCCAGATTGATCCACAATCCATGCCGTTGTCCATTCGTGCCAGCTTGCCCGACTGGCTGTTTGACAGGATGAAAGACCTGCCCGACCTTGAGTCGCTGGCAACCTCCCTGAACAAGCATGCGCCGCTTGATATCCGTGTCAATCCGATGAAAGCCGAGCGTGATGAGATGCTTGCGGACCTGACCCGCGGCAACGCGGTACGTCATGCACCGGTTGCGACACCTTTTTCACCTTGGGGCATTCGTCTCAAAGGCCGTCCTGCCATGAACAAATGGCATCAGTTCGAACATGGACTGATTGAGGTCCAGGACGAAGGCAGTCAGCTGCTGGCCTTGCTTGTCGGTCCTAAACGCGGCGAGATGGTGATTGATTTTTGTGCGGGTGCGGGAGGTAAAACACTTCTGCTGGGCGCTCTGATGCGCTCGACTGGCCGCCTGTACGCTTTTGATGTCTCTGCAACGCGTCTAGCCAAGGCTAAGCCTCGCTTTGCGCGAAGTGGGTTGTCCAATGTAGTGCCGGTTGCGATCGACCACGAGAATGACCAGCGCGTGCGCCGCCTGGCGGGTAAGGCCCATCGTGTTCTGGTCGATGCGCCGTGTAGTGGAGTTGGCACGCTCAGGCGTAATCCTGACCTGAAATGGCGCCAGTCGGCTCAGAGTCTTGAAGAACTGGTTGCTTTGCAGGCGCGCATCCTTGCCAGTGCGTCACGCTGTGTTGCGCCAGGTGGAAGACTGGTCTATGCGACCTGCAGTCTGCTGGTTGAAGAAAACGAGCAACAAGCGGAAAAATTTCTGAGTGAACACCCGGATTTTGAGTTGGTCGACGCAGCACCAATCATTGCAGCGCGCACACCGCTTGAAATCGACGGCCCTTACTTTAAATTGCGCCCCGACGTACACGGCACAGACGGTTTCTTTGCTGCTGTGTTTGAACGTCGAAAGGCTGCCTCCGACGTATCCACCGAATCTGACGCCGAAGCAAGTCCCGCGCCCAAGGCTGCAGTAAAAATCAAACAAGCGGTTGCAGCTGCTGAGCCTGTTGCACAGGGGAGCGCTGAGCCTGTTTCTGAGCCAGAAGTGGTGCCAGCACAGCAACCAGTTGTTTGCGCCCAGGTTGAGCAGGACGATGCCCTGGCACCCACAGCGCAAGCCGCCCCTGCGCCTGAGCCGGTGGCGATAGCGCCAGCCCCGATGGGCTCGGCAGCCAGCAAGGGGGCTGTCATGAGTTCACCACTGGATCAGATCGCAGAGCATTTCGCCGAGGAAATTGTCCCTGTGGCGCCAAAGCGGGAGCGTAAAAAATCAACGAAAGTGACTAAGTCAGTCTAACTAGTGACTAAGTTGCATGCAATTTGTTGATATTCCTCAACATTTTATATGTTTTACCTTTCGTGTCAGGCATGGTTGCGTTAAAATTGACCCTGTTCCTTTTTTTGCGAGTTTTTAGCTACTCATGAAAGACTTCATTTCTTTTGCTGCAGGTGGTTTTCTCCAGGCGAGCTGGTGGGAAGTTGTTCTCTACACCCTGGTCGTGACCCATATCACCATTGCTGGCGTGACAATTTTCCTGCACCGCAGTCAGGCCCATCGCGGGTTGGATCTGCACCCTCTCGTGATGCATTTTTTCCGCTTGTGGCTGTGGCTCACCACTGGCATGGTCACCAAGGAATGGGTCGCAATCCATCGTAAGCATCACGCAAAATGCGAACGTGAAGATGATCCGCATTCACCAATGATTTATGGCATTCAGAAAGTCATGTTTTCCGGTGCCGAGCTTTACCGTCATGAATCCAAAAACCTTGAGACACTTTCAAAGTTTGGTCACGGCACGCCCGATGACTGGCTTGAGCGCAATGTCTACACACGCTTCAGTGCGCGCGGCATTCTGTTGATGCTTGCCATTGATTTGGCGCTCTTTGGTTCGATTGGTTTCACGATCTGGGCAGTCCAGATGGCATGGATTCCTTTCTGGGCCGCAGGTGTGGTCAATGGAATCGGACATTACTGGGGCTACCGCAATTTTGCCAGTCCTGACACCAGTACGAACGTGTTCCCGATCGGTATTCTGATTGGTGGTGAAGAACTGCACAATAATCACCACGCTTATGGCACATCGGCCAAGTTTTCAAGCAAGTGGTACGAGCTTGATATCGGCTGGATTTATATCCTGGGTCTGAAAGCTCTCGGTCTGGCCAAAATCAAAAAAGTCGCACCGCGTTTGCGTCTCGAAGCCTCCGGCAAAGTCGGTATGGACTTGCGCACCCTGCAGGGCGTGATTGCCCACCGGTTTGAGATCCTTTCACGCTATACCGGCATCATGAAGTCCGCATGCAAAGATGAGATTGCCCGTCTGAAAACCTCAAACAGCGGTAATAAGGCCGAAGAGTTGATTGCTGCGACGCACTGGCTGGGCCGTGGCGAAGAAACGCTCGCTCCGATTGAGCGTGCGCGTATTGAGCAAGCGCTCTCACAGAACACTGCACTGACAACCATGGTGCAGATGCGTCATGATCTGGTCAAGCTGTGGGATAGCTCAAGCTCGACCAGCGATCAGCTTTTGCATGATTTGCAAGCCTGGTGCCAGCGTGCCCAACAAAGCGGTATTTCAAGCCTTGAGGAGTTTGCTATCCGTCTTCGCCGCTATGCGGCATGATCGACAAACTTAACTCACCTCAGCGCGAAGCCGTAACGCTCCCTCCCCAGCACGCGCTAGTGCTTGCCGGGGCTGGTAGCGGCAAGACCCGGGTACTCACCACGCGCATGGCGTGGCTGATCCAGACCGGACAAGTCAGTCCTCTGGGCATTCTTGCTGTCACCTTTACCAATAAAGCTGCACGCGAGATGGTTGGACGCGTGACCAGCATTCTGCCGATTGATATTCGTGGAATGTGGATTGGCACCTTTCATGGGCTGTGTAACCGCATGTTGCGTGCGCATCATCGGGATGCCGGATTGCCTCAGGCTTTTCATATTCTTGATACTGCCGACCAGCTCGCGTCTATCAAGCGCTTGCTCAAAGCCAACGGTATTGACGACGATAAGTACCCACCCCGGGATGTGCAACGATTTATCAATGGTGCAAAAGAAGAAGGGCAGAGACCTCCTGATGTCGAGGCCTATGACAGCTTTCGCCGACGGATGGTCGAGATCTATACGCTGTATGAGACGCAATGCCAGCGTGAAGGCGTTGTCGATTTCCCTGAATTACTGTTGCGTGCCTATGAATTGCTGTCGCGCAACGAACCCGTTCGTTCACACTATCAGCGAAGGATCAAACATGTCCTGGTCGATGAGTTCCAGGATACGAATACCCTGCAATATAAATGGCTACGTTTGCTAGCCGGTGGTGGCGCGAGTATTTTTGCAGTGGGTGATGACGACCAGTCGATCTACGCTTTTCGTGGCGCAAATGTCGGAAATATGTCTGATTTTGAGCGCGATTACGCCCATGGAACAGTGATCCGTCTTGAGCAGAATTACCGTTCTTTTGGCCATATCCTGGATGCTGCTAACGCATTAATTACCCATAACAATGGTCGTCTGGGAAAGAATCTCTGGACTGAACAGGGCGAAGGCGAACAGATTCGTGTGGTTGAACAGCCCTCTGATCTGGCCGAAGCCCAGTGGCTGGTCGAAGAAGTGCGTGCGCTGATTTCCGATGGCCGTGATCGCAGCCAGATTGCCGTCCTGTATCGCAGTAACGCGCAGTCTCGTGTGATTGAACATGCCTTGTTTTCAGCCGGTGTGACCTACAAAGTTTATGGTGGCCTGCGCTTTTTTGAACGCCAAGAAGTCAAGCACGCTCTAGGGTATTTGCGCCTGATGGCCAATCCGGACGATGACACTTCCTGGATGCGGGTGGTGAACTTCCCGCCTCGCGGGATTGGTGCACGCACTCTTGAGTTGCTCGGCGATCAGGCTAAAGCCTACGACACGAGTTTGTCCGCCGCGGTGGCGCGCGTACCGGGTAAGGGTGGTTCGAATCTTTCGCAGTTTTCAATGTTAGTCGGGCGACTTTCCGAAGAAACCCGTATGTTGCCATTGCCCGAACTGGTTGAGCACGTGATTGCACAGAGTGGTCTGATCGCGCATTACGAGCAGGATCGCGAGGGTGCTGATCGTATCGAAAACCTGAACGAAATCATCAACGCTGCAGCGGCCTTTGCACTTGAGGCCAACATGAGCGGTCTGCCCGCAGGGATCGTGGTGCAAAACCCGACCGCTGCTGAGCCAGATCCGATGGAAGAAGGTCTGGGTGGTCTGTCTCCCCTTATGGCGTTTCTGTCGCACGCTGCGCTCGAAGCAGGGGATAACCAGGCCCAGGCTGGACAGGATGCTGTGCAACTGATGACCGTGCATGCAGCAAAAGGTCTTGAGTTTGATGCGGTATTTATTACTGGCATGGAAGAAGGTCTGTTTCCGCACGAAAATAGTGTGAATGACCCTTCCGGCCTCGAAGAAGAACGACGCCTGATGTATGTCGCGATTACACGTGCGCGCGAGCGGCTGTACTTTAGTCTGGCACAAAGCCGTATGCTGCACGGGCAGACGCGCTACGCGATGCGTTCCAGATTCCTTGCCGAGGTTCCAGAAGAACACCTTAAATGGCTCACACCCAAACAGGGTCTGAGTGACAGTGAGCCACGCTGGAAGACTAGCAACTACTCTGGCGATACCTACGGGCGTCAGGGGGGACAGGCGGCTCCCCGTCAATCGACTGTGCCGTCCAAAATGCTCGCCAGT
This sequence comes from Alcaligenaceae bacterium, assembly GCA_947379755.1. Lineage (GTDB taxonomy): Bacteria > Pseudomonadota > Gammaproteobacteria > Burkholderiales > Burkholderiaceae_B > Zwartia. The sequence goes on from CANCOC010000025.1 coordinate 29,998, forward strand.
GGCGTGACGGTCGGTGCCCAGCAATTCCGCGTGGGGCAGGGGGTGCGCCATGCACGTTTTGGCGAGGGTACGGTGATTGGCCTGTCCGGGACTGGGATGGATGCGCAAGCGCAGATCCAGTTCCGTGAGGTCGGTGCCAAGACACTCGCCCTGGGTATCGCAAAACTCGATATCATCCAGGGCTGATGGCAGATCTGTTTTCTGGTCTCTCAGAGGACTCCGTTTATCCGGAGCATCTGGGGCCTGGCATCACTCTATTACATGGTTTTGCTAAAGAGATCTCTACTGAATTGCTGATAGCGATTGAGCACATCGCCCAATCTTCACCTTTCAGGCATCTTACGACTCCAGGTGGTTTTAAGATGTCTGTCTCGACGACATCATGTGGTGCGTTGGGCTGGTATAGCGATCAGTTCGGTTATCGCTATGTGACCTGCGATCCTTCTACAAAACGCCCATGGCCCGCGATGCCAGATGTCTTTTGGCAGCTGGCAAATACCGCAGCCAGCGCTGCGGGTTTTGCAAATTTTGCACCTGATGCCTGCCTGATCAATCGATATGTGCAAGGTACAAAAATGTCATTGCATCAGGACAAGAATGAGCGTGACTTCAGCGCGCCTATTGTCTCCGTCTCGCTGGGTGTGCCCGCGATCTTCATGTTTGGTGGAGACCAGCGCAGCGATCCCGTCAGTCACCTGCAACTCGTACATGGTGACGTACTCGTCTGGGGAGGACCTGCCCGTTTACGCTTTCATGGCGTGATGCCACTTTCGTCGGGCAGTGTTGCAGATCAGGGGTCAGAGCGCATCAACCTGACGTTTCGTCTGGCGGGTTAAACCCGCTTGATTGCAGCAGGGACCAGCTTGCCGCCTTCTTCGTCCTCGACTATTTCAAGCTCAGGCTCGTTGGCATCGATGTATGTCTCGTTGTTCAGATGGGCCTGCAGCTTGGCCTCGTTGACCTCGCCACACCACTTTCCCACCACGATTGTTGCCACAGCATTGCCCACCAGGTTAGTAAGTGCGCGTGCCTCGGACATAAAACGGTCAATGCCCAGGATGAGCGCAAGACCAGCGACAGGCACGTGACCCACCGCACCCAAGGTAGCTGCGAGTACGATAAAGCCGCTGCCTGTCACGCCTGCTGCGCCTTTGGATGTGAGCAGCAGAACGGCCAGTAACGTGATCTGATGGCCAAGATCAAGTGGCGTATTGGTCGCTTGTGCAACAAACACTGCCGCCATAGTCAGATAAATTGATGTGCCATCCAGGTTAAAGGAGTAGCCGGCAGGGATCACCAGCCCCACGACGGATTTCTTGACGCCCAGGTTTTCCATCTTGGCCAGCATGCGTGGCAAGACCGACTCTGAAGATGATGTGCCTAAAACGATGAGTAGTTCTTCCTTGATGTACTTAACAAGTTTCCAGATGCTGAAGCCGTGAAACAGAGAAATTGCACCCAGCACCACAAACACAAAAATCAGGCAGGTCAGGTAGAAGGTGCCCATCAACTTGCCAAGTGAAAGCAGCGAACCCAGACCGTATTTACCGATGGTAAATGCCATCGCGCCAAACGCACCGACTGGCGCGAGTTTCATGATCATCCCAACGATCCCAAAGAATACGTGCGAGACTTTGTCGATCAGGTCAAACACCAGTCGACCTTTGGCTCCAAGCCTGTGCAGCGCAAAACCGAACAGAATTGCAATCATCAGGACCTGCAGGATTTCGCCTTTTGCAAAGGCATCCACCACCGTATTTGGAATAATGTTGAGCAGGAAATCGACGGTGCCTTGCATTTTGCTCGGATCGGTGTAAGCCTTGATGCTCTTGGTGTCGATTGAACTTGCATCGATATTCATACCGGAGCCTGGAGCGATCACGTTCACAGTAATCAGACCGATGATCAGTGCAATGGTGCTCACCACTTCAAAATACATGAGGGCATAGCCACCGGTTTTGCCAACAGTCTTCATGTTTTCCATGCCGGCAATACCGGAGACTACCGTACAGAAAATGATCGGGGCAATGATCATCTTGATGAGTTTGATAAAACCATCGCCCAGGGGCTTCATGGCTTCGCCTGCAGCGGGATAAAAATAGCCAAGCAGAACACCGATTGTGACAGCGATCAGGACTTGCACGTACAGGGATTTCAGCCAGTTAATTTTCACGCGATTCTCAAATAGGTTAGGCGTTCGCAAAAAAAAACTTCACGTTGGCAAGGTGCCAACGCAAAGTCTCATTTTGTTATTTTGCAATATTTTAAACCAGGAATAACGCCTGGCAGCACATTTTTAAAGGGTTTCAGGGGTTTCAGGGGTTTGAGGCCGCCTTAAACTATCTTTGCATGCATTTAGATATTTTTAACAATATTTAACTGTTTGAAGTCATTGTCAGGCGTTCCCAAGCTCTTCAAGCTCTGTTTGCAGTTCCAGCCAGCTTTCTTCGAGCTGTGTACAGCGCTTTGTCAGCTCACCGTGTTGCGCCATGCTGCTGACACGTTCTTGCCGACGTGCTTCTGAATAAAAATCAGGATCTGCAATGAGCGTATTCAGGGTAGCCAGTTGCGCTTGCACCTGTTCGAGTTCTTTTTCGACCTTTTTAAGCTTGGCATCGAGGGGTTTGCGCAGATGAGCGACACGCTGACGCTGTTCGGCCTCATCGCGCTTTTGTTGCTTGCGGTCGACCCCTGTATTGTCGAGCCCGGTCGTGCTGCCGACTTCGCTGCGCAGTGCCTGACGCGCTGCGGCCTCTTCTTTCCTGACGCTTGCCTGATGCTGCATCAGCCAGTCGCGGTAATCTTCCAGGTCACCGTCGAAGGTCTCGACACGGCCATTCGCAACAATCCAGAAACTATCAACAGTCGTGCGTAGCAAATGCCGGTCGTGCGAGACCAGCAGCATGCTGCCGCCGAACTCGGCAAGTGCGCGTGTGAGTGCCTCACGCGTATCAACATCGAGGTGATTGCTCGGCTCATCGAGTAACAGGAGATTGGGTTTTTGCCAGACGATCAGCGAGAGTGCCAGGCGGGCTTTTTCTCCACCAGACATGGGAGCCACCTTGTCGGTGACCCGGTCGCCACCAAAACCAAAACCACCCAGATAATTCCGTAACTCCTGTTCGCGCGTGTCGGGTGCGAGGCGCGCCAGATGTTCAAGGGGGCTGCTGTCCAGATCCAGCATGTCGAGCTGGTGCTGGGCAAAATATCCGACTTCAAGTCCGCGCGAGGCATTGCGGCTGCCACCCTGGACTTCAAGCTCGCCGGCAAGAGTTTTGACCAGCGTACTTTTACCCGCGCCGTTTACCCCCAGGATGCCGATCCGGTCGCCACCACGCACCATGAGTTTGACGTTACGCAAAATTGTGACGACTTCGCCACTTGAAGTGGTGTAGCCCGCCTGCATGTCATCGAGCACAAGCAGAGGGTCAGGCATTTCGGCCGGAGAGGGGATCCGAATATCAATTCCCGATTCAGCATGAATTGGCGCAAGTAAATCCATTCGTGCGAGAGCCTTGACCCGGCTCTGTGCCTGCTTGGCCTTGGATGCTTTGGCTTTGAAACGGTCAATAAAGCCTTGCAGCCTGTCTTTTTCACGCGATTGTCTGTCAAATGCGATCTTGGTCAGACGCAGTCTTTCAGAGCGCTGAATAACAAAATCCTCATAACCACCCTTGTAGCGGTTCAGTTTGCCGTGATCAAAATGCAGGATGGTTTGGGCGACCGCATCAAGGAATTCTGTGTCATGCGAGATCAGCAGGACCGTGCCCTCGTAGGCTGCCAGCCAGCGCTCAAGCCACAGCATGGCATCGAGATCCAGGTGGTTGGTGGGTTCGTCGAGCAGCAACAGTTCAGATGGTGCCATCAGGGCTCTTGCGAGCGCCAGTCGCATTCGCCAGCCACCAGAAAAACTGTCAACCGGTTGCAGCCATTGTTCAGGGGTGAAGCCCAGGCCGGCAAGCAGTTGTTCAGCCCGTGAGGCAGAAGTCCAGGCGCCAGCCTCGATCAGTTCTGCTTCCAGTTCGGCGATGCGTGAACCGTGCTGTTCATGGCCATCATCATGTTCGGCTTGCAGTCGCTGGTCCTGCAGTTGACGCAGACGCACGTCGCCATCGATGACAAACTCGCGCGCAGGCATGCCGCTCGAGGCAATTTCCTGTTCGACGCTCGCGACACGCCAGCCCGAAGGAATGTCCAGGCTGCCTGCGTCGGCTTCGATTTCGTGTTGAATCAGCGCAAACAGTGTGGACTTGCCCGCACCATTCTTACCGACAAAGCCGACGCGCTCGCCGGGATGTACGACAAAATCTGTCTGGTCCAGCAGCACTTTCGCACCGCGCCGGACGGTGAGTCCCGAGGCGCGAATCACGAGGGTAACTGCTCGCGGGTCAGCAAAAGTATCTGGTCAGAGGACTCAGCCGTATCCAGCCAGACCGGATCGAGATCTGGAAATGCTGCTTCAAAGTAATGACGTTCGTGTCCGATTTCAATCAACAAAATACCTTGGTCAGTCAGGTGTGAAGGTGCCTGCTCAATGATTGTGCGCACCAGATCCATGCCATCCTCACCTCCTGCAAGCGCGAGAGAAGGCTCATGCTGATATTCGCTGGGCAATGTGAGCATCGACGCGCTGTTGACGTAGGGTGGGTTGCTGAAGATCACGTCGTAGCGTGAGGCAACAGGCAGCGGGTCATACAGGCTGCCATGATGCAGATTGACGCGGTCAGTCAGACTGTGATCGCGCACGTTGATTTCTGCAACATCGAGTGCGTCCTTTGAAATGTCCGTGGCATCGATCAGGGCATCGGGGAACTGGTGCGCGGCAATGATCGCCAGACATCCTGAACCGGTGCATAGATCCAGCACGCTCGTGACTGCGTAGGCGTCGGCAATCCAGGGGCTGAGCTGGCTCATGAGCAGCTCAGCAACAGGCGAACGCGGCACGATCACCCGTTCGTCCACATGAAAGCGATAACCCTGGAGCCACGTTTCATGCGTCAGGTAGGGCGCAGGCAGTCGCAAGTCACAGCGGCGATCGAGCAAGTCAAGCGCACGTGTGCGCTCTTCTGGCAAGACACGTGCATCCATGAACGGCTCAAGCTGATCAGGGGGCAGGTGCAGTGCAAACAGGACGAGATAGACCGCTTCGTCCCAGGCGTTATCAGAGCCATGGCCAAAAAATAATTTGGCCTGGTTGAAACGTGAAACACCATAGCGAATTAAATCGCGCACAGATAGCAAAGCATCCCGGGATGCGTGGAGAGTGTCGGACATTAGTTGGCTGCTCGCATCAGGCTCTCAACAAATCGTTGATGCTTGTTTTTGCACGTGTCTGTGCGTCGACGCGTTTAACAATAATGGCGCAATTCAGACTATGACTGCCATCTGCTGAAGGCAGTGAGCCAGGTACGACCACTGAACCTGAAGGCACCCGGCCGTAATGGATTTCTTTTGTTTCACGATCATAAATGCGGGTACTTTGTGACAGGAATACGCCCATGGCGAGAACAGAGTTTTCTTCGACAATCACGCCTTCCACGACTTCGGAGCGAGCGCCGATAAAGCAGTTGTCCTCGATGATGGTCGGGTTGGCTTGGAGTGGCTCAAGTACGCCACCGATGCCTACGCCACCTGACAGGTGCACGTTCTTGCCGATCTGTGCGCAAGAGCCGACAGTGGCCCAGGTATCGACCATGGTGCCTTCATCTACGTAGGCGCCAATGTTGACGTACGACGGCATCAGCACCACGTTGCGACCGATAAATGCGCCACGGCGTGCAACTGCGGGCGGCACGACGCGATAGCCACCGGTCTGAAAAGCACCTGCGTGAAAGTCTGCAAATTTAAGTGGCACTTTGTCGTAAAACTGCATGGGAGGCTGGCCCATGACAATGTTGTCGTTCAGGCGAAACGAAAGCAGCACCGCTTTTTTGATCCACTGGTGAACAGTCCATTTGCCATCGATTTTTTCGGCAACGCGCAGGCGCCCTGTATCCAGTGCATCGATAGTGTGTTCAACGGCATCGCGAATCGCGGGGTCGACCATGTCTGGTGAAAGTGTGGCACGGTTTTCCCAGCCGTTTTCGATGGTGGTTTGCAGATCGAGTGTCATAAAAGAGCCCTGTGTAAGGTGTTGTTCAGTACGCGTGCTGAACGCGTGGATAAAGGAAGGCAGTCATACTAATTCAAAGCAGGTCAGACAGAATTTTTTTGTAGCTGTCGGTTTATTTTTTTTGGCGAATAAAGTCCGCAATCCGGTATGCCGCTTCGACGCAATCCGCAAGGGGTGCCACCAGGGCAATCCTGATACGGTTCTGCCCCGGGTTGAGGCCGTGAACGGTTCTGCCAACGTAACTCCCTGGCAGCACGGTGACGGCGGTATGCGTGAGCAGGTCACGGACAAAGTCTGCATCGCAGCCCTGTGTGCCCGCCCAGAGGTAAAAAGAGGCATCAGGTCGCCTGACGTCCAGCACAGGCTCAAGAATAGGCAAGACCGCATCAAATTTTGCACGGTACTGGCTACGGTTATCGATCACATGCGCCTCATCGTTCCAGGCGGCGATGCTGGCTGCCGAGACCACCGGTGATAAGGCACTGCCGTGATAGGTGCGGTACAGCAGGAATTTTGCCATCAGTGTTGCATCGCCGGCTACGAAGCCTGAACGCATGCCCGGCACATTCGAGCGCTTTGACAGGCTCGAAAAACTTACCAGATTTTTAAAATCCTGCCGGCCCAGAAGATGGCATGCCTGCATTCCACCCAAAGGCGGATTGCTTTCATCCAGATAGATTTCTGAATAACACTCGTCCGATGCAATCACAAAGCTATGGCGATCCGACAATTCAAAAAGTTGTTTCCAGTCTTCGAGCGACATGACGTTGCCCGCCGGGTTGCCTGGGGAACAGACAAAGAGCAGCTGTGTGCGTGCCCAGATGTCTGCCGGTACGGTTGACCAGTCGCAACGAAAGTTTTGTTTAGGATCTGAATTAACGTAATAAGGCGTTGCGCCACCCAGCAGGGCAGCACCCTCATAGATCTGATAAAACGGATTGGGGCAGACCACAATGCCGTCCTGGCTTGAGTCCAGCACGGTCTGTGCAAAGGCAAACAGCGCCTCGCGTGAGCCCAGCGCAGGCAGCACCTGCGTCTCAGGATTCGGCGCCGGCATGCGGTAGCGCCGGCCGATCCACTCGCTGATGGCCTGCCGCAGGGCCGGATCACCTTTAGTGGGGGGGTAGACGGACAGGCCAGCCAACGCTCCTACCATTGCCGTTTTGATGCATTCAGGCGCGGCGTGCTTGGGTTCACCAATCGAGAGATTGATCGGTCTCAGGTCCTTTGGTAACGTGCCAGCCTGAGCCAGGAGGGCGCGAAGTTTTTCGAAAGGATAGGGCTGCAGGGTGTCTAGGCGGGGATTCATCCGGGTATTTTAACCAAGAGACAGGCGTCATGGGGGCAGGGGCTCGGAAACCCCTCCGAGGGTGCGCTACAATACTTGGCTACTATTGCGAAGGTGGCGAAATTGGTAGACGCACCAGGTTTAGGTCCTGACGCCGAAAGGTGTGCGGGTTCGAGTCCCGCCCTTCGCACCAACCCGATCCATAAATTCGGCGTGGGCATGTTGCTCCGCTGTTCATTCTGTTTGGTAGATCTACATGCAACCTGTGGTTGAAACACTATCCGGCCTCGAGCGCCGAGTTGAACTTTCGGTCTCTATGGCCGACGTCGAACAGGCCGTCCAGGCCGAACTCAAGCGTGTCGCACGCACCGCCAAAGTCGCGGGTTTTCGTCCAGGCAAAGTGCCAATGTCGATGCTTGAACGCTCGCATGCACCTGGCATTCGCTACGATGCGATCAACAGCAAGGTCGGCCAGGCCTTTGAACAAGCGATTCAGGCTTCAGGCCTGCGTGTCGCGGGCGCGCCCAAGCTTGAACCCAAAACCGAAGGCGTCCCAGAAAGCACACTCGCTTTTTCGGCAACCTTCGAGGTCTATCCGACCGTGACGGTTCCTGATCTCGCTACGCTCAAAATCAAGCGTGCAGTGACTGAAGTCGGCGACGAAGAAGTCCAGCGCACGATTGATGTCCTGCGCAAGCAGCGTGCCCAGCACGAAGCCCGCGAAGGTCGTGTCGCGACTGATGATGACCGGGTCACACTAGATTTTGCCGGTACCATTGAAGGTGTCCCATTTGACGGTGGCAAAGCGGATGACTTCCCTTTTGTACTTGGTCAGGGTCGTATGCTGCCTGAATTCGAGACGGCGATTCGTGGCATGAAAGCTGGCGAAACAAAAGTATTTCCCGTTGAATTTCCTGCCGACTACGGTGGCAAGGATGTTGCGGGCAAGACGGCCGAATTTACCGTCACACTCAAAGAAGTTGCAGAGCCTGTGCTGCCTGCGATGGATGCCGAATTTGCCAAGTCGCTTGGTCAGGTTGAAGGCGACGTCGAAAAGCTGCTGGCTGATATTCGCGGCAATATCGAACGCGAAGTCAAAGCGCGTACGATGGCACGCACCAAAACCAGCGTCATGAACGCCCTGGTTGAAGTGGCGACCTTTGACGTGCCCAAGTCACTCGTTGACAGCGAATGCGAAGAGCGCGTAGCTGCTGCACGCGCCGAGCTCAAGCAGCGCGGTGTGCCAAATGCTGACACGATGCCAATTCCTGCGGATGCATTTACTGCTGAAGCCGAACGTCGTGTCCGTCTGGGCCTGCTGGTTTCTGAACTGGTCGCAAAAGAGCAGTTGCAGGCTAAGCCCGAGCAAGTGCGTGTCCGTATCGAAGAGTTTGCTGCAAACTATGAACAGCCTGCCCAGGTTGTCAGCTATTATTTATCAGACCGTGCGCGTCGCGCCGAAGTCGAAGGCATCGTTCTGGAAGACAACGTCGTTCAGCACGCACTTGCCAAGGCTCAGGTAGAAGACGAAGCCGTGCCTTTTGATCAGATTATGGGAACTGCTTAACTATGCAACGCTTTACCGATTTTTATGCATCCATGCACGGTGGTTCTTCTGTAACCCCCACCGGTCTTGGTTACATTCCGATGGTTGTTGAGCAGTCGGGTCGGGGCGAGCGCTCCTATGATATTTATTCAAGACTGCTCAAAGAACGCGTGATCTTTCTGGTTGGGCCGGTCAATGACCAGTCCGCCAATCTGATCGTGGCGCAGTTGTTGTTCCTGGAGAGCGAAAATCCTGACAAGGATGTCGCGCTCTATATCAACTCGCCAGGCGGTTCGGTCTATGCAGGCATGGCCATTTATGACACCATGCACTTCATCAAGCCCGAGGTCTCGACGTTATGCACCGGTATTGCAGCGAGTATGGGTGCGTTCCTGCTTTCAGCAGGAACGAAAGGCAAGCGTTTCTCCCTGCCAAACTCGCGCATCATGATTCACCAGCCTTCGGGCGGTGCGCAGGGTCAGGCGACTGATATTCAGATCCAGGCTCGCGAAATCCTGGACTTGCGCTCACGTCTGAATGCCATGCTTGCCAAGAATACCAATCAGTCCATCGAACGCATCGAAATCGACACGGAACGTGATAATTTCATGTCCGCCGAAGATGCAGCGACCTATGGCCTGATCGACAAAGTCCTCACGACACGTGCAGACTCAGTATAAAGACGTCATTATTATTGGATTGAATCATTTATGACCAAAGCACCTGCAAGCACCAAAGCTTTGCATTGCTCGTTTTGCAATAAAAGTCAGCACGAAGTTCG
>CANCOC010000026.1 GCA_947379755.1 Alcaligenaceae bacterium
AAAGGCAGTCAGCTTGGCGTACATCGGCCGGATGCCAATGACGGAAGCCGCGACATCCATATCGCGTATCGCCATCCACTCGCGTCCCATCGCACTGCGCACCAGGTTTTTAGCAAGCAGGGCAAACACGACAACAAACGAGAGAACAAACAAATATTTATCGATTGCGCTCTGCAAAGGCATGCCCATAAACGATAAGGCAGGCACCGAGACGTTGCCCGAGGGCGAGTAATTGGTAAAGAAGGGAATGCGTAAAAACGCCCAGTCCACAAAGAACTGTGCGGCCAGTGTTGCCACCGCAAGATACAAGCCACGGATACGCAAACTCGGTATGCCGAAGATCACTCCCACGATGGTGGCAAACGCACCGCCCAGCAAGATCTGTATGATCAGCGGCGTGCCCTGAAATCTCACACCAATGTTCCATGCTGCGTATGCACCCACCGCCATGAAGGCACCGGTGCCAAGCGAGATCTGACCACAGTATCCGACCAGAATATTCAGACCAATCGCCGCCAGCGCCAGAATCAGAAAGGGAATCAGCAACGCTTTGAGAAAATAATCCGAAGCAGTCAACGGCACGACCGCGAAGGCCAGCAGCAACACGAGCGCAATAAAAATCCGGTCCTGCCGAATCGGAAAGATCTGCTGATCCGATCGATAGGTGGTTTTGAACTGCCCATTTTCACGATAAAACATGGTGTCTTCCGATCAATATTCGAGTCATGCGCATCAGACGCGGTCAATGATTTTTTCGCCAAACAGGCCCTGGGGTCTGAAGAGCAAAAACACCAGCGCCAGAACGTATGCGAACCAGATCTCAATGCCACCGCCCACCAGTGGTCCCAAATACACTTCAGAGACTTTCTCTCCGACACCGATCAATAGCCCGCCGATGATGGCGCCAGGCACCGAAGTCAGCCCGCCCAGAATCACCACGGGCAGAGCACGCAAGGTCGCTGTCGCCAGCGTGAACTGAACGCCAAATTTTGAGCCCCAGATCACACCGGCGACAAGCGCCACAATGCCCGCCACCGTCCAGACGATGACCCAGATCCGGTTCAGGGGAATCCCCACCGACTGTGCCGCCTGGTGGTCATCCGCCACCGCCCGCAGGGCGCGTCCTGTCGCGGTGACCTGAAAGAAAAGTGCAAGCACGGCCACCAGCGTTGCGGCGACCAGCGCAGCCGTCAAATCCTCAAGGCTGATGAGGATGCCACCTTCAAACATACTCTCAAGAATGAATGCAGGATCTTTTGGCATCCCGACATTGATGGAATACACGGAGGCGCCAAAGGCTATCTGTCCAAGTCCTTCCAGGAAGTACGCAATACCAAGTGTGGCCATCAGCAAGGTGGTGGCCTCCTGATTGACCAGATGACGCAGCACCAGTTTCTCAACTGCCCACGCCAGTACAAACATGACGCAGGCGCTCACAGCAAAAGCCAGAATATTTGCGAGCAACAGATTGTCAAAGCCGAACCAGTGCGGGATCCAGACCGAGAATCGGGCCATCGACAGCGCAGCGACCAGCACCATTGCGCCCTGCGCAAAGTTAAATACGCCCGAGGCCTTAAAAATCAGGACAAAGCCCAGGCCGATCAGCGAATACAGCATGCCAGTCATCAGGCCGCCAAAGAGTGTTTCAAGAAAAAATCCCATTCTCGTTCCGCCTTAGTGCGACACGCCGAGATAGGCGCGAATCACATCTTCATTTTGGCGAACCTGGTCAGGCGTGCCATCACCGATTTTTTTGCCGTAATCGAGCACAACGACACGATCTGAAATATCCATCACCACACCCATATCGTGCTCAATCAGAACGATGGTGGTGCCAAACTCATCATTCACATCCAGGATAAAGCGACTCATGTCCTGCTTTTCCTCGATGTTCATGCCGGCCATCGGCTCATCGAGCAGGAGCATGCGCGGCTCCATTGCCAGGGCTCGCCCGAGATCCACGCGCTTTTGCAATCCATAAGGCAGACGTCCGACCGGCGTTTTACGAAAGGCCTGGATCTCCAGGAAATCAATAATATTTTCGACGAATTCCCGGTTGATGATTTCTTCACGCACGGCACCAGGCAACTGAAACGCCTGGGCAAAAATGCCTGACTTCATGCGTAAATTGCGACCGCTCATGATGTTATCGAGAACACTCATGCCTTTGAACAAGGCCAGATTCTGAAAGGTCCTGGCCACGCCCATTTCTGCGGCACGCCTGGGATTCATCTTGCTGAACACCTGACCCTCAAACGTAATCGTGCCTTGCTGTGGCGTATAGACGCCATTGATGACATTGAGCATTGAGCTTTTGCCCGCACCATTGGGACCGATGATGGCGCGAATCTCATGCTCGCGGACATTAAACGAAATATCCGTCAGTGCTTTGACGCCGCCAAAGCCAAGCGAAATCCCCTGCATTTCCAGCATCACTTCGCCAATACGTGAGGCGCGCGTATTTTCCGTCATGATCAGGCCGCCTTAGGCATTGCTGCCGTAAAAATACGGGCAGGACGGATTTTCAGATCTGCTGAAATTTTGCCTTTCCTGCCGTCTTCGAATTTCACTTCGGTCTCGATGAACTGGTGATCAACACCCGCGAACATTGCATCAACAAGTACGCCATATTTTTGTGCGATAAAGGCACGCCGGACTTTGCGTGTGCGCGTGAGCTCATCATCGTCGGGATCAAGCTCTTTATGCAGGATCAAAAAGCGGCTGACCTGCGAACCCGCAAGCTTGGGATCCAGCGACAGGTCCTGGTTGACCTGCGCCACACATTCGGCGATCAGCTCGTAGACCTCGTCGCGGCCCGCCAGATCGGTATAGCCTGCATAGGCCAGACCACGCCGCTCGGCCCAATTGCCAACCGCCTCCAGATCAATATTGATAAACACGCACACTTCATTTTTATCCGCACCAAAGGCAACCACTTCTTTGATATGCGGGAAAAATTTCAACTTATTTTCGATGTACTTGGGTGCGAACATACTGCCATCCGCAAGCTTGCCCACATCTTTGGCGCGATCAATGATTTTCAGGTGCCCATCCTGATCCAGATAGCCTGCATCCCCGGTCCGGAACCATCCATCTTCGGAGAACGTCTCGCGAGTGGCCTCAGGATTCTGGTAATACTCTTTGAACAAGCCCGGACTCTTGAGCTGGATTTCTCCGACCTCTGACACACGCACCTGCACGCCGGCAACTGGTGGACCGACCGTGTCTGGCTTGACCTGGCCATCGGCCTGGACGCACACAAATACAGCCGTTTCGGTCGAACCATAGAGCTGCTTGAGATTGATACCAATTGAGCGATAAAACACAAAAAGATCCGGACCAATCGCCTCGCCTGCGGTGTAGGCAATACGCACGCGGCTCATGCCAAGCGCATTACGCAACGGCCCGAACACCATGAGGTCTCCAAGCAGGTACTGCAGACGACCCGCAAGACTCACTGATGTGCCGTCCAGAATTCTGGCGCCAACCTTGCGCGCGACGCGCATGGACCACTCATACATCCTGCGCTTGAGCCTGCTCGCATCTTCCATGCGGATGGTGACCTGAGTGAGCAAGCCTTCAAGCACGCGAGGTGGTGCAAAATAGTAGGTGGGTCCGATATCACGCATATCAATCGCAACAGTCTCTGGAGACTCTGGATGATTCACGGTAAATCCGGTGACCAGCAATTGCGAATACGAAAACATGTTCTGCCCGATCCACGCGACGGGCAGATACGCCAGCACATCTTCATGATCGGTCAGATGCTCCATGACCTCGACGGCACGCGCACGATCGATCAGCGCATGGTGCGTCAGAACCACCCCTTTGGCTAGCCCGGTCGTACCCGAGGTATAAAACATCGCGCCAGGATCCTGCGGATCAACCTCAGCCACACACTGCGCGTACATGGCGGGATGTACCCGCTGATGCGCCGCGCCTCTGGCAGCCAAGGTCTCGCAAGACTGCAACATAGGATCCGAATAGTGACGCAGGCCGCGCGGGTCGTCATAGACCACTGCGCTCAGGGCCGGGCACTGGTCTCGGATCTCTAGCATTTTGTCGACCTGTTCCTGATCCTCGACAATCACCACACGCACTGCGGCATCCTGCAGGACGTACACCATCTCTTGCGCGACGGCGTCCTGGTACAGCGCGATCGGAATCGCGCCAAGCGACTGCGCTGCCATCATGGCCATATACAACTGCGGACGATTTTCACCAATCACCGCAACATGCTGGCCTTTGATCACACCCAGATCTATCAGGCCATGCGCGATTTTTTGGACCTGCTCAAAGACCTGCGTCCATGTCAGCGTCTGCCAGATGCCCAGGCGCTTTTCGCGGATTGCCGGGCGCTGTCCACGCAACTGCGCATGCTCTGCCAGCAGCGCTGGAAAAGTGTGGGCCGTGCTCATTGTCGATTGCGATCGATCTGTCACTCTGTCTCCTGAAGCTTAAGCCTCTTGCAGTGCAGCATGCACACCAGACCTCAACTTCATCTGGCATTTCGCTTTTGCTATGTGAATAAGGTATAAGTGCAAGACCAAGTAAAATGTCACTGAACCGACATTTCGTCGTCAATCTGGCTTCAGTTAGGGTATGTCCTGATGTTGCTACACGAATCTTTTCAAAATGCCGCCGCCTGGTTTCACATGCTCACGCCTGAGCAACAGGCACGCGTCGAACGAGACACACAGGTACTGAACTATCCGGCTTCGAGCACGATTGAACGCCGTGGCGAACCTGCCCAGGTATGGCTAGGCGTCATCTCCGGACTTGTGAAAGTGTCTGTTGGCAATGCTGATGGCAAAATCGCCAGCCTCACTGGTGTCCCTGCCGGAGGATGGATCGGGGAAGGTTCATTGCTCAAGCGCGAACATCGTCGCTATGACGTGGTGGCACTACGCGATTCGACCATTGCCCGCATGCCGGTGACAACCTTTGAATGGCTGCTCGACACCAGTATCGCTTTCAACCGGTTTCTACTGAACCAGCTCAATGAGCGGGTGGCACAATTCATTGGTAAGGCCGAGTCTGACCGCCTGCATGACCCGGACGCACGCGTGGCCCGTTGTCTGGCCGAACTGTTTAATCCCCAGCTGTATCCAGGCATGGGCATGCGGCTGGCCATTACGCAAGAAGAGATTGGCTATCTGGCCCGGCTGTCGCGCCAGCGTGTCAACCAGTCTTTGCGCACACTCGAAACGTGCACCCTGCTGCGTGTGGAGTATGGCGCAGTTGAGGTCCTGGATTTGAATGGACTGCGCAACTACGGCACCTGAACACCTCTCACACGGTGCTACATTATTCGACTGAACCCAAACAACTGAAGACTTTACTCATGAAATTTGATCGCCCCCTGATGTCAGCACTCTTGCCTGCGCTCCTGACGGCAGCCACACTGTGCGCAACGTTTACCGGCTCAGCTTCTGCCGCCGATTTCACCTTGGCGGGGCTTGAGCTCAACGATCTCTGGGTGCGTGCCTCGGTGCCAGGACAAACAAATGGTGCGGGCTATCTGCAAATCAACAACTCTGCCGCAACGTCAGACCGCCTGGTATCCGCGCAGGCAGACGCAGCCACCCGCGTTGAATTGCATACTGTCATCACGGAAGATGGCGTGGCAAAAATGCGCCAGGTCTCCGGGGTGGATATTCCTGCGCACGCGAGCACCAAGCTCTCACCAGGCGGTTTTCATGTCATGTTTTTGCAGCTGACCGGGCCCTTCCGGCAAGGCACAGTCGTACCGGTGGTGCTGAAGTTTGAAAAAGCAGGTGAAATCCGCGTCAACTTTACGGTCAAACCCTCAACCTACAATCCCGGCAGTCAGCAAGAGCAGGATATGCATGGCCATGGCGCGGGCATGAAGCACTAGAACGAATCGACGCATATTCAGATTCGATATGCGTCGAACCTTTACATCCTCGGCCGGGATCCAAATATTGCGGACCCGATGCGTATCTCAGTTGAACCTTCTTCGATTGCCAGCTCAAAATCGCCGCTCATCCCCATCGAGAGACGGTCAAGCGTAATGCCCTGGATGGCCTCCTGACGCGCCATGTCACGCAGCATCCGCAACTGGGCAAAGCACCCACGTACGGCCTGCTCATCGTCTGACAATACCGCCATGGTCATCAAGCCTTGCACCCTGAGCGTGTCAAAACGCGTCAACTGACGCAAAAAGTTCACCAGCTCTGGCCCCTCAAGTCCAGATTTGCTTTCTTCGGGCGAGGTTTTGACCTGAACCAGAACATCAATTGAGCGCCCCTCACTCTGCAGCCGCCGATCCAGCGCCTCTGCCAGCTCAAGCCGGTCCAGCGACTGCAGCTCATGCGCCAGCCGCGCCACATCCTTTGCCTTGTTTGTCTGCAAATGGCCAATGACGACCCACTGCACATTGCAATCCTTAAGTAGCGGCGCTTTCTGGGCAATCTCTTGTGTCTTGTTTTCGCCAAACCGCCTGAACCCCATCGCAACCGCCTCGCGAATCGCGAGATCATCGAACGTCTTGCTCACAGGCAGCAAGGTCACCTCGGCAGGATCACGACCGGCACGTGCGCAGGCTCGCGCCATCCGCTCCCGGATCCCATGCACTCTGAGAGCCATTGTGTCCACCTGCCCCACCCTCTGCACATCCTGACTCATCACGACTCACCCCTGTTAACAACCTGTTATTGCACGTTCCCGTGCAATACGCACATGTGATCTGCACAAAGATGATCTTACGGCATCTGCTGCTGCACCGCAGACAGTGTGCACCAGTCGCGGCACCCTCAGCGAGCCCGCACGCACATGGGGTTGGAAATCAGTGCCGGCGCTCTGGTTCTGAGGTCCTTCTCGCGCTATGATGCCCGCACTCTATTTGCGGGACAATGACCATGTGGGACGTAATCGTAGTCGGTGGCGGCAATGCCGCTTTATGTGGTGCACTCATGGCGCGCGAAGCCGGTGCCAGCGTATTGCTGCTGGAGGCCTCTCCAAAAGAATGGCGTGGCGGCAACTCGCAGCACACACGCAATCTGCGCTGCATGCACGATGCCCCGCAAGATGTGCTGGTCGAAGCCTACCCCGAAGAAGAATACTGGCAAGATTTGCTCAAAGTCACGGGCGGCCAGACCAACGAACAGCTTGCCCGCATGGTGATCCGTGAGTCGTCGACCTGTCGGGACTGGATGCGCAAACACGGCGTGCGTTTTCAACCGCCCCTGTCGGGCACGTTGCATGTAGCACGCACCAACGCCTTCTTCATGGGTGGCGGCAAAGCACTGATCAATGCATATTACAGAAGCGCTGAGAACCTCGGGGTCGATATTCTGTATGACTCACCCGTGGATGATCTGGAGATCAAAGACGGCAAGTTTATCGCGGCCATGGTAGGTGACAAACGCTATGCAGGACGTGCAGTGATCCTGGGCTGTGGAGGCTTTGAATCCAATCGTGAATGGGTGCGTGAAGCCTGGGGCCAGAATGAGCGCGGCGAATGGCCTGCGGATAACTTCCTGGTGCGCGGCACACGCTACAACATGGGCGCCGTGCTGAAGGTCATGATGCGCGAGGGTGCCGACACCATGGGCGACCCGACTCAGGCGCACTGCGTGGCGATTGACGCACGCGCACCCGCCTATGATGGGGGGATCGCGACACGTCTGGACTGCGTATCACTGGGTGTTGTGCTCAACTGCAATGCTGAGCGCTTTTACGACGAAGGCGAAGACTTCTGGCCCAAGCGTTATGCCTTGTGGGGCCGTCTGGTTGCCCTGCAACCCAATCAGATCGCGTATTCAATTATTGATTCAAAATCTGTTGGCCGGTTTATGCCGCCCGTATTTACGGGCGTACAAGCGGACACCTTGCCCGAGCTGGCTCGTCTGCTCGGCCTGGACGAAACGGCCTTCATGCAAACCATCAACGATTTCAATGCCGCCTGTCGCGTGGGCACCTTTGACCACACGATCCAGGACGACTGCCACACTGAAGGTGTCACACCCGAAAAGACGCACTGGGCCCTCCCGATTGACACGGGTCCTTTCTTTGGTTATGCGTTGCGTCCGGGCATTACCTTTACCTACTTTGGTCTGACAACCGACGAAAAATCCCGCGTGTTCTTCGATGGCAAAGCCAGTCCCAACATGTACTCGGCTGGTGAAATCAGCGCCGGCAATGTACTAGGCAAAGGTTATACCGCAGGAGTTGGGATGTCGATTGGCACCGCCTTTGGTCGTATCGCAGGTACGCAGGCTGCACTTGCAGCCAAGCAAATGAAAGAGCAAGGAGCGCAGCATGCAGTCGCTTGAATCCCTCACCCGTGAAGCACAAAAACTCGCCGGCGGCACCGAACATTCGGTGACCTGGCATAAAAAAGGGATCACAGCCGACGAGGCTGAAGTCGCGCGCGTGATGCAGATCTGCAATGCCTGCCGCTACTGTGAAGGTTTTTGTGCAGTATTCCCGGCCATGGCGCGCCGGCTGGACTTTGAAAACAAAGCGGACCTGAACTATCTGGCCAATCTGTGCCACAACTGTGGGGCGTGCCTGCATGCCTGTCAATATGCACCACCACACGAGTTCGGCGTAAACGTACCCCAGGCCATGGCCAAAGTGCGGATGCAAACCTATACCGACTTTGCCTGGCCTGCCTCACTTGGCACCCTGTACAAGAACAATGGGGTGACGCTCTCGCTCGCAGCGGCATTCGGTCTGATTCTATTTTTGATTCTGACGATCCTCTCGACAGGCAATCTGCTCAATCAGCCTCAGAGCGCACCGCTGGCGGGTAACTTTTACGCCATATTTCCGCACAACACTCTGGCGTTGATGTTTGGGCTGGTCTTCGGTTTCGCCGTACTGGCACTCGGTATTGGAGTCAGGCGCTTCTGGAAGGAAATCACTCCAGGCAAAGCCACGCAGGACGCACTAACCGAAGCAGCCAGGCATGCGCTGACACTCAAGTATCTGGACGGTGGCCACGGCGAAGGCTGTAACGATGAGGATGATCGCTTTACCCTGCGCCGGCGGCGCTTCCATCATCTGACTTTTTATGGCTTCATGCTGTGCTTTGCAGCGACGTCTGTTGCAACGCTCTATCATTACCTGCTTGGCTGGCAGGCGCCCTACGGCTACTTCAGCCTGCCCGTAGTCCTTGGCACGGTCGGCGGCATCGGCCTGCTCGTGGGTCCCGCAGGTCTGCTGTGGCTGAACCTGGTACGTGCTCCCCTGCATGGCGATGCCGAACAAAAACCAATGGATCGTGCCTTTATCGCCCTTTTGTTCCTGACCAGCCTGACCGGGCTGGCTTTGCTGGTCTGGCGCGAAACAGGCGCCATGCCACTGTTGCTCGCCATCCATCTGGGAATTGTCATGGCCTTGTTTTTAACACTACCCTACGGCAAGTTTGCGCATGGCATTTACCGCAGCGCTGCCTTGCTGAAATGGTCAATCGAAAAACGACAAGCCAATAAGCTCAGCCTCGGCTCAGATTAATTTCAACAACTGATCTTCAGGAGACCCGCATCATGCGTCAGTCATATATTGCCCGCATGATGCTGGGATTCGCCTTACTGAGCGGCGCTGCGAGTGCAGGATTTTCCAGTCTGGCGCGCGCGCAAGACTTCCCTGCCAAACCTATTACCGTGATCGTGCCCCATACCGCAGGCGGGACCTCTGACATTCTGGCACGCACCCTTGCCGCCGAGGCGTCCAGGATTCTGAAACAACAAATCATTGTCGAGAACAAAGGCGGCGCCAATGGCACCATCGCAGCCAAACTGGTTGTAGGCGCCCCACCCGATGGCTACACGCTACTGCTGGCAACCGCCAGCACACACGGCATCAATCCATCCCTGTACTCAACCTTGCCTTATGACGCGGTACGCGATTTCAAACCTGTCACCTTGCTGGCGACCGTACCAAACGTGCTGGTGGTTGGCCGGTCACTGAAAGACAAGGTCAGCAACCTGCAGGAGTTGCTCGCATTCATCAAAGCGCAGGGCGACAAAGCCAACATGGGTTCGTCAGGCGCCGGTACGCCAGGCCATCTTGCTGGCGAGATGATGAAGTCTGCCACGGGCGTGCAATTCACGCATGTCCCCTACAAAGGTGGCAATCCTGCTCAGGCTGACCTGGTCGGTGGACAGGTTGACTTCATGTTCACCACCATCCCTGGTGCCATTGCACTGATTAAGGCAGGCAATCTGCGCGCGCTTGCCGTGACGTCTCCACAGCGCTCGCCTGCGCTACCTGAGGTCCCCACCATGGTTGAACAAGGATTGCCAGGGTTCCAGGCGCTGTCGTGGCATGGCATTCTGGCCCCGGCCGGCACCCCGGATGCGATTGTCGCCACCCTGAACAAAGCATTTACCGAAGCTCTGAAGTCGCCAGAGGTCACAGAGCGCCTGGCTAAAGAAGGAGCGGCGGCTGCCGACCTGAATACCGAAGCCTTCCGCGCATTTATCGCACAAGAAGTCAAAAACTGGGCGCAGGCCGTTCGGTCATCCGGCGCCACTGCAAACTAAACTTGATTCAGGCATGATGCAGGGCACTGTCATTGCAACTGATGCGCCTCACACATAAGAGCTGAACGATGAAAACTGGGCCACTCACGCACCTCAAAGTACTCGACCTCTCCCGCGTTCTCGCAGGACCCTGGGCGGGTCAGATTCTGGCCGATCTGGGTGCAACGGTCATCAAGGTTGAACGTCCGGGCGCGGGCGATGACACGCGGGTATGGGGGCCTCCCTTTTTAAAGGATGCCGACGGAAACGAAACCCGTGAAGCCTGCTATTTTTTAGCGGCAAACCGCGGCAAAGAATCCATCACAGTAGACATCAGTACCCCGGAGGGTCAGGAAATTATCCGTCTGCTCGCCGCACAATCCGATGTCGTGCTCGAGAACTATAAGGTGGGCACACTCGATCGCTACCAGCTTGCCTACGCGGATCTCAAAGCCGTCAATCCGGCACTCATTTATTGCTCTGTCACAGGCTTTGGCCAGACGGGGCCACTGGCAGAGCTGCCCGCTTACGACTTCATGATTCAAGCCATGGGAGGCCTCATGAGCGTAACGGGAGAGCGCGACGACCAGCCTGGCGGCGGCCCTCAAAAAGTAGGCATGCCCATCATGGACCTGATGACCGGCATGTGGGCGGCAGTCGGTGTTCTGGCCGCACTGGCCCGCCGCAACGAGACGGGCGAAGGCGAGTACATCGACCTGGCCATGCTCGATGTGATGGTTGCTACCATCGCCAACCAGGGCATGAACTATCTCGTATCAGGCAAGACCCCGCAACGCATGGGCAACAAACATCCGAACATCCAGCCGCAAGATGTCTTTCATTGCACGGATGGACAGATCGTACTGGCGGTTGGCAATGACGGTCAGTTCGCGAGTTTCTGCAAGGCCATGGGTGCACCCGAAGTCGCCACGGATACACGCTTTGTCACCAACCGGGCACGCGTGCTCAACCTGGCTGCGCTGATGGAGTTTGTCTCGGGTGAAATCGGCAAGCGCAGTCGGGCAGAGTGCATCGGGTTACTGCGCGCGCATGGTGTGCCGTGCGGACCGATCAATACCATTCCGGAAATTCTGACCGACCCCCAGATCGTGCACCGGCAGATGCTGCGGTATTTGCCACACCCCACCGCAGGTGTTGTCCCTCAGATTGTGAGTCCGTTGAATTTCAAACAGGCCCCACTCACATTTGATCAGGCACCGCCACTGCTTGGCGCAAGCACGCAAGCTATCCTGCAAGAAATTGGCGTGACGCCTGAACAATACGCGGCACTTCTGGCGAGAGGCGTTATTTAATCCAGTCAGAAACAACCGAAGAACTGGATTGCTTTATTTTGGACGCGAGACATCATGGCCCAGCATCCGACGGATGCCGAGGACTTGCTGCGCAATAAAACCTTTACCGTAATCGCGTCCACCAGCTTCAGGCAACTGGTCATACACACCCGTTGGCTCGTAAGCGGTATGAAAGCGGGCGGTGCCAAACAACAGGTCCCAGACAGGGAACAGCACTGCAAAGTTATGTCCATGCGCAGGCCCTGCAGTCGACTCATCATACTGAATGGAATGATGCGCGCGATGGTACCTGGGGCTGACCAGCAGACGGTCTCCCCAGCGTCCAAAATACATTCGCACATTGGCATGCGACAGGCTTTCGACTAGCTGCGTGAAAATCACGATCAGCACAAACTGGGCGGGTGGCACACCCACTATCTGCGAAACGATCACGAGCATGGCATCACGCAAAAAACTGTCCAGCAGATGATTGCGGTTATCACTCCACATCGTCATCTGGCGTTGGCTATGATGGACCGAATGCAGCCCCCAGAACCATGTGAAACGGTGCTGGGCACGATGATATACATAGTCTGCAAAATCAAATATCAACAAATACATCACGAGACTGACCCAGGGCACATCCGTCACCCCTGGCCACAGCTGATCAATGTGCAGGGGCGAAAAGCCCAGCGTATGCGCCTGTCCGAACAACGCATCCCAGAGGGGCTGCACAGAGAAAAACAGGACCAGCTTAAAGATACCCAGGCGGTGAATTAGCGTGTACAAAATGTCGATCCTGATCTGCTGACGATCAGCAATCGGCTCAACCGGACGTAATCGCTGCAAGGTCCCAAACACAACCACCAGCAGGATCAGCTGCAATACGCCAATCAACAGCCACATTGTTCCTGTGTAGGCATCCTCGATCATGCCGCTCAGATTCAGATGGAACAGCACGGGCTGCACCACTGCCTCAAACAGCCATTGCTGTGCATCATCAAAAAATTCCATCAGACTATTCATATTGGGGCGTTTATATCTGTTTCAGTATGATTGGGAGGACGAAAATCAGGATGCGTATCGATCGTAGCAAAACAGAATCCCTTTTGCTTGAGCCCTTCGATCAACGGCTCAAGCACCTCTGGCGCCCAGGGCTCTTGCCTGGACCAGATGCCTAAATGCGCAAGCAAAATATCTCCGCTGCGAATGTTGCGTAAGGCACGCTCGAGCAACATTGCATTCGGGTACTGTGCACTGGGAAGCTCATCGCCCAGAAATCCGGCCGGTGACCAGCCGACATGTTGGTAGCCACACGCCTGAGCCGCCTGCACCAGCGCAGGAGAGGTTTTACCTCCCGCTGCACGAAAAAGTGGCAACATCTTTTGTCCAGTCATCGCCTCAAAGCGAACCTCAACACGTGCCAGTTCATCACAATATTGCTGTGCGGACCACTCTTGCGTCTTACCAGCCTGTGCGCCTCCTGAAGCACGCACCTTGAAACGGCCCTCACTCAGGTCTGACAACCAATACACATGATCAAAGGTGTGGGATGCAAACACATGCCCCTGTTCGCTCAGCGCTTTCCACCAGGGTGCCCAGACGTCATCCATACTCGTGCCGCCTGTGCGGGTCGCCTCGTTCGCCAGAAAAAAAGTTGCGCGAACGTCTTGACGCGACAATACGTCCCCAATCAACGGCGCTACGTCCATATGCCCCGTATCAAAGGTCAGATAGACAGGTTTGTCACACTGCGCTGGAGCAATCTCGTGACGATCTGTCGCCCAGACGGCCGTGACACACGACAGCCCGGCTGCAAATAAAAAGTTACTGGCGGCTCGCATGATTAAGCGTCCAGACACCATGGGGAGACTTACCCACCGGCACCTGCTTGACCACTGCCTTTTTATCCAGATCGATGACAACCAGCTTGCCTGCCCAGCGCGCCGTCACGAGCAGTGTCTTGCCATCAGCAAGGACCTCCATGCAGTCAGGACCGGCAGGTGTTTTGTAGGTATCGACAACGGCCAGTTTTTTGACGTCAATCCGGCTGATCGTATTGGCCGAGCGATTACTCACAAAAACGTGCTGTTTGTCTCCCTGGGAGCGGAACGCATGCGCACCCTCGCCAGTAGGAATGCGTTTGATGTACTTGGGTGCTGCACCCGACACGTCAAAGACCTGTACATCTGACTCGCCGGTCAGACCAATCAGCAAAGTCTTGTCGTCAGGTGCCAGATACAAGTCCGCAGGCGTCTTGCCAACGGGGACGGTCCAGAGCGGTGTCTGCGTTGCAAGATCAATTGCCATCAACTGGTCACTATCCTGCAGGGAAATGTAGGCAATGGTGCTAGTGCTGTTAATGGAAATATGACTGGGCGTCTTGCCTGCCGGAATCCGCTTGACCAGCTTCATTTCAAAATCCTGACCCTTGCGCTCCCAGCGATAGATATCGACGTGATTCAGACGGTTTGCCGCCGTCAGGAACCATTTCATGTCAGGCGAAAAACGCAAATGATAGGGATCCGAAATGCCAGTGATCGTGCGCTGGATTTCGCCTGTCCTGGGATCCATGAACGTGATCGAGTCACCCGTGGCGTTCGCCACCATGACAGACTTGTTATCAGGTGTCAGATAAAGGTGGTGGGGCTCTTTGCCAACCGGCACGCGCTTGGTTTCTTTATAGGTGACCGGATCGATGATGCTGACGTTTGCATTCTGCGAGTTCAGTACCAGAATGGGCGGCGCCGCGCAGACAGCTTGGCTGAGCAACAGGCCGCCCAGCAACAGGACAGCCCGCTTGACGCAGGACGTAAACATCGAAGATTTCAGCATGAGTGACCAGATAATGAGAACAGACTACAGATGCACCATTTTCGCACAATCCCTGTTTACTGCGCGTGTCAAAGATCAAGCCACAGGCATTCGGTGCAACAGCATCCCGGGCTCGGGCATGCGTGCCATCAGAATGGAGCCAGAACCAGACTCCGTGCAATACACAGTCTGGTGGTCCGGTCCGCCAAACGCAATATTAGTTAACACCTGGCCACGTGGGCTGTTAATGACCATGACCGGCTCTGCGCGCTTGTTCAACACCCAGACATAGCCCAGGCCAGGATTGGCGATTACAAGGTTGCCGGCCTGATCCATGGCCAGCCCGTCTGGGCCGCTGGTCCCGTAAGAAGTAAAAAACTGGCCGACCTTGACCACGCTGCCATCCGCCATGAGCGGTGCACGCCAGACACAGTTGCCACGGGTAACCGCAATGAACAGCACCTTTTCATCCGGAGACAAGACGATTCCATTGGGGCTCGGCACATTGGTCAGCAGGACATCGAGCTGACCATTCGGTCGTAGTCGATACACGCGACCGGTCGGGTCGTGCAAGCCTGACTGCCCCTGATCGGTAAAATAAATATTGCCCTGTGCGTCCAGCACGAGATCATTGATGCCCTTGAAACGCTCACTGTTACGGCGCAATAGATAAGGTGTGACCTTGCCCGTTTGAATATTGAGCCGCATCAGACCGTTTTTGTAGTCAGTGATCAGCAGCTCTGTATCCGACAGGAATTTCATGCCGTTGGGCTCGCCATCGTATTCGACAATCAAGTCCCAGTTTCCTTGCGGATCAATGCAGAATATCCGGCCAAACACAATGTCGGTGACATACAGATTGCCTTGCCGGTCAAATACCGGCCCTTCAAGAAAGGAGTCAACCGCCTCGCCCCCGCGGTTGGCATTTGCCCAATCAGACCGCACGCCTGTCCGGCGGAACCGTGCGGGCATGTCGGTGAAGACTTCGGCAGTCTGAATAACTGGCGGTGTGTGGAAAAACATCATGGCGTATTGATCCTGGTTTCTTCACCCATGCGCCTGGCAACAAATCACCGTCGCGCGAGTGAAATCGCATATTTTTAATATTTTGCAGCGTTATTCTCTAAAATACTTAAAATTACCAGTGTAAAAATCTGGCTTCGTCCCGGCACATCTATCACTTTACAGGACATGTCATGCGCGTACTTGATCGTATCGATCTCAAAATTCTGGATGCGCTTCAACGCGATGGTCGACTATCGATGACCGAACTCGCTGAGCGGGTCAGCCTGTCTGCGACTCCCTGCTCTGATCGCGTACGCCGCATGGAACGCGAGGGTGTGATCATGGGCTACTACGCACGCGTCAATCCGGCTGCACTGGGTAAAAACTTGCTGGTATTTCTGGAGATCAAACTCTCGGCCAAATCTGGCGACGTATTTGAAAAGGTGAAAAAGGAACTTGAATACGTACCTGAGGTCATGGAGTGCCACCTCGTGTCAGGCGACTTTGATTATCTGATCAAGGCACGACTGGCTGAAATGAATAAATACCGCCAGCTGCTGGGTGAAATTCTCAAACGCATGCCTGCCTCTGCCGAGTCCCGCAGCTACATTGTCATGGAAGAAATCAAAGAGACGCTTTATCTGGCAGTCGATCGCTGAGTCGGGCGGGTCACACACCTCCTAAAGTGAGCGTACAAAGTCCCACAACACCGGATTATCTGAACTCCCCACGTTAAAGCGAAACCAGTTCGAGGATCTGTCTTCAGGTCGAAAATATGAACCAGGCGCCAGCCAGATTCCATGCTGCAAGGCGCGCGTAGATACGGCCAGGCTTTGCGAGCCCTTGATCGGCAGCTGTGCCCACAGGAACAACCCCGCGTGCGGTTCGTGAAAGATTTCCATTCCCGCCGCGAGCATGCTCGCGGCAACACGCGCATGCGACACACGCAGCTTTTCCACCAGGAACGCGACGTGCTTTTCGTAATGCCCCTCAATCAGGATGTTTGCCACGACCCGCTCGGTCACCTCCGAGGAAGTCAGGCCCACGGCCATTTTGGTCCGGGCCAGTTCGGCAAGGATGTCCGCATGCGCCGCAACATAGCCGACGCGCAGAGTGGGGGTGATCGTTTTTGAGAATCCCGATATGTAGATCACACGGCTGAGCGCATCCATCGCCGCCAGACACGGTGCATCTGCAGGGGCAAGCTCGCGGTAGATATCGTCTTCGATCAGCCAGAATCCATATTGATGTGCCAGCTCAAGCACATGCCGGGCCGCCGTGGTCGAAAGCGAAGTGCCGCTCGGGTTTTGCACGACCGTATTGACAAAAAATGCTTTGGGTTGCTCACGCGCAACCACCTCAGCAAGTTGGCCGGCATTGTGCCCCTCGACCGTGCGCTCCACACCGACGACACGCAGGCCAGCCAACTGCAGAATTTGCAGGAGATTGCAATAACAGGGATCCTCTACAAGCACCGTGTCACCAGGTCGCAGCAAGGTGCGGACCACCAGATCCAGTGCCTGCGTGGCACCCTGGGTCAGCAGGACGTTTGAGACATCGGCATCAATTGCATTGCGTCTCAGGATGACTGCAATCTGCTCGCGCAAGGATGCCATGCCATACGGGTGGCCGTACCCTCCAAACCGCGGTCCGGGCAAACGGCCCAAGGCGCGCAAGGCGTGCTGCAAATCGCTTTCATCGAGCCACTCACCAGGGATCCAGCCACACCCCGCTTTGATGGGTACAGAATGGTCTGCAAAGACATCGGACAATAACCAGGCGGCGCTCAATGCCGGTGCGGTCCACGATTGCCCGGACAGAGCCGCGACAGGCCGCGTGTCTGCCACCCGGTAACCCGATCCAGGACGCGCAACGATCTGTCCGGTCGCGGCCAGTCGCTGATAGGCTTCAGCGACGGTATAAGGACTGACATCATGCGTCCTTGCCAGTAACCGCACGGACGGCAATGCGTCACCGACCCGCAAAGCGCGGCTTTCAATCGCTGCCTGTACCGCGTGCACAATCTGGCTCACGAGCGTTTGCGCAGAAGACCTGTCGCACACCAGATCGAGTGAAGTAATAGGCATGCTACAAAATCCTGATCACATGAACCAATACAGTTTGCCACAAAAGCTTTGAACTGTACTGGCAACAAATAGGGCTTGAGCGTTACAGTTCAGGATCGACCCTCATCAGGAACCCCAACATGAACGCCGTCACCGAAAAAGTCAGCTTGTCCAATGCCCTGGACATGTCCAATTACTGGATGCCATTTACTGCAAACAAACAGTTCAAGGCAGCACCACGCCTGCTGAAGTCAGCCAAGGGCATGTACTACACAACAGTAGATGGCCGCAGTGTGATGGACGGTTGTGCGGGTCTCTGGTGCGTCAATGCGGGACATGGTCGCGAAGAAATCATCGAAGCTGTGTACAAGCAAATGACCGAGATGGACTACGCACCTTCATTCCAGATGGGTCACCCCCTGGCCTTTGAGGCAGCAACCAAGGTCGCTGAAGTCATGCCTGCAGGCATGGATCGTATCTTCTTTGCCAACTCCGGCTCAGAGGCCGTCGACACTGCGCTGAAAATTGCACTCGCTTACCACCGCTCGCGCGGCGAAGCACAGCGTACCCGCCTGATCGGGCGTGAGCGCGGCTACAGTGGTGTGGGTTTTGGCGGCATTTCTGTTGGCGGCATCTCTACAAACCGCAAAGCATTTTCAGCAAACATGATTCCTGGCGTGGATCATATTTCACACACTCACAGCCTTGAGCATGCCGCCTACAGCCAGGGGCAGCCCGCCTGGGGTGCACATCTGGCCGATGATCTTGAGCGTCTGGTGGCCTTGCACGATGCATCAACCATCGCGGCAGTAATTGTTGAGCCCGTTGCCGGCTCAACCGGAGTGTTGATTCCTCCACAAGGTTATCTGCAGCGTCTGCGAGACATTTGCACCAAATACGGCATTTTGCTGATATTTGATGAAGTCATCACAGGCTTTGGTCGTTTGGGTAAAGCAACTGCCAGTGAATACTTTGGCGTGACCCCTGACCTGATCACGATGGCCAAGGCCATCAACAATGCCTCAATTCCGATGTCTGCTGTCGCGGCCAGCCGTCAGGTTCATGACTCAATCGTCAATGCAGGTCCTGACAATGCGATTGAGTTATTCCACGGCTATACCTACTCGGCACATCCGACAGCTGCTGCAGCATGTATCGCCGCACAGGATATCTATCGTAAAGAAGGCCTGTTTGAGCGTGCCAACCAGCTCGCACCAAAATTCCAGGCAGCGATTCATGCCTTGCGTGGTGAGCCACATGTCAAAGACATTCGAAATCTGGGTCTGATGGGTGCCGTTGAACTTGAGTCACGTCCAGGCGCACCAGGCACACGCGCCTACGATGCGTTTCTCCACTGTTTCAATCAAGGTGTCATGGTGCGCTACACCGGCGATACGCTGGCCTTCTCGCCACCACTGATTGTCAGTGAAGCACAAATAGACGAGATGTTTGCAACGGTCAAGAAAGCCTTGCACGCAATCGCTTAATCGGGCTTCGCAAGGACTGACAACTCTCTCAGGGGTGCATTCAGAAATGACTGCACCCCTGAGAGCATGCAGCGCGCAGCAATCACTCGATCTTGATATTGGCTTCTTTTACAAGCTTGGCCCACTTGTCTGTTTCGCTCTGAATCATCTGGCCAAACGCCTCTGCTGAGCCTGACACGATATCCACACCCTGGTCATTCAGTTTTTTGCGAATGGCCGGCTCTGCCAGTGTTTGCTGCAGTACGCTGTTCAAATGCTGCACGACAGCCGCATCCATATTTGCAGGCCCCACCAGTCCATACCAGGTCGACATGTTGTAGCCAGGCACACCCGCCTCTGCAAGCGTTGGGATATTGGGCGCAGCCTGAGATCGCTTGTCCGTTGTCACCCCAAGCGCCCTGAGCTTGCCGGACTCGATAAAGGGAATGATGGTGGGCAGGTTGGGGAACATCATCGCAATCGTGCCTGCCATTAAATCTGGCAATGCCACGCTTGTGCCCTTGTAGGGGATATGAGTGAGCTTGACCCCTGTTGCCTGCATGAACAGCTCTGCCGACAAATGCACGGAGCTCCCAAAGCCCGATGATGCGACATCCACTTTGCCAGGATTTGCCCGGGCATAAGCAATCAACTCTTTGACATCCTTAAAGGGAGAATTTGCTGGCACCACCAGAACATTGGGTGCACTCAGGACTTGCCCGATCGGTGTGAAATCCTTAACAGGATCATATCGGGCCGACTTGTATAACGCAGGATTGACTGCGTGGCCAACGGAGGTAAAAAAGATGGTGTACCCGTCGGGAGCAGACCTTGCCACAGACTCCGTTGCAAGATTACCGTTTGCACCGGCACGATTTTCAACCACGACGGTCTGGTTCAGACGCTCGCCCATCGACACACCCAGAATCCTGGCAACGGTATCGGCCGTGCCCCCGGCAGTAAAACCGACGATCAGGCGAATAGGCTTATCGGGATATGCCGCATGGGCAGGCGCCAGCGCCAAGCCCGCCACACAGAAACAGAATGAAGCCAGTAGCGGCCGAAAGTGAAGAGCGTGCATGTGTAGTCTCCTGAGCAACTGATAGTTGCACACCTTGACACCTGCTGCAACCTCGCCAAAAGATGCACGCAGGCTCGCTGCGGATTATGATGAGGGTAGTCAATTACACCCGATCCATTTATTTCTCTTTGCAGGAATCCCCCATTTCATGAACTGGCAACTTCCCTACCCATCCGGCCGTCAACCCGTCCTCGCCCGCAATGTCGTTTCGACCTCTCAGCCCCTGGCCTCCCAGGCTGGTGCCGCGGCCTTTGAGCGCGGTGGCAATGCAATTGACGCCGCACTCGCTGCAGCGATCACATTGACGGTGGTTGAGCCCACCATGAATGGCATTGGTGGCGATGGCTTTTCGCTTATCTGGGATGGAAAAAAACTGCACGGCCTGAATGCCTCCGGCCGCGCGCCTGCGGCCTGGTCACCAGAACGCTTCAAGGGTCAGGCCACGATGCCGGATCGAGGCTGGGAAACAGTCACCGTGCCTGGTGCAGTTTCGCAATGGGTCGCCCTGTCCAAAAAATTCGGCAATCTGCCATTTGAGGACTTGTTCAGAGACGCGATCCGTCACGCGCGCGAGGGCTTTCCTGTCAGTCCGGTCATTGCACGTCAATGGGCAGCTGCCGCCAAAGAACTGGTGGACTTCCCCGGATTCAAAGCCTTTATGCCAAATGGCCGTGCACCTGCCGCTGGTGAAATCTGGAAGTTTGCAGACCAGGCCGACACGCTTGAAGATATTGCCCGTACACACGGCGAGTCGTTCTATCGCGGCCGTCTGGCCAAGATGATTGCCGCCTATGCCGCTGAACACGGTGCCGCACTGACAGAAGCAGACCTGGCTGCACATCAGGCAGACTGGGTCGAACCGATTTCGACGAATTTCCGTGGCTACGACGTCCATGAAATCCCACCCAATGGCCAGGGCCTGACCGCACTTCTGGCACTCAATATCATCGAACACCTGCCCTATAACGAAACACAGCCAGGTTCACCCGAGCGCATGCATCTTGAAATCGAAGCCATGCGTGTCGCGTTTGCAGACCTGTATGAACATGTTGCGGACCCCGCACACATGAAAGTCACTGCGGCTGCGATGCTCAGCCCAGGCTATGCACGTGAACGCGCCAAACTCATTGATCCCAAAAAAGCAGGTACCTATGCGCCCGGCCAGCCTCCGTCAGGCGGCACGATCTACCTCTGTGCGGCAGACTCCGAAGGCCGGATGATCTCTTTCATTCAGTCAAACTTCAAAGGCTTCGGCTCAGGCGTTGTCGTACCCAAGACGGGTATTGCACTGCAAAACCGTGGATCAGGCTTTGTCACAACACCAGGTCATCCGAATCTCGTGGGCGGTGGCAAGCGCCCCATGCACACCATCATTCCTGCCTTCATGACTCGTAACGGTCAGCCAGAAATGGCCTTTGGTGTCATGGGCGGCAACATGCAGGCCCAGGGTCATATGCAGATGGTGTTGCGTCATGTCGCGGAGCAACACAACCCACAGGCGTGTTCAGACGCACCGCGCTGGCGCATCAATGATGTCGGCACCCTGATGCTTGAAGATGCTGTCAGCAAAAAAATTGTCGACGGACTGATTGCCATGGGACACGTACCGACTGTCACGCCTCCGGACAGCCTGGATTTTGGCAGCGCACAACTGGTCTTGCGACTGGATGCGCAACAGCATACACAAGCACCCTTTGCCTATGTTGCCGGCTCGGATCACCGTCGCGACGGTCAGGCCGTTGGTTATTAGTTTTTAATCTTTAATCGGACAAGGATCCGTTATGCTCAACCGTGGTGCGCGTTGCATGGCACTGGTCGCAGCCGCCCTCTTGCTGGGCGGCTGTGCGACACGCCCGATCAATCCGCCCATCAAACAGGCGGATGATCGGGTCGGGTACCGCTACGAAACACGCCAGCCCAAAACCGCATATCCCGACAATCTGTTCATCCTGGCGTTCTCAGGTGGAGGGATGCGTGCAGCAGCGTTTTCATACGGTGTACTTGAGTTCCTGAATCGCACAGAAGTTGTTGGCACCAAGGGCAACAAGGTCCGGCTGATTGATGAGGTCGACATTATCACCGGCGTCTCGGGAGGCAGCTTTACCGCCCTGGCCTATGGACTCTATGGCAAGCAGCTTTTCAGTGAATACGAAACTCGCTTTTTAAAACGCGACGTACAGGGCGAACTCATTGGACGCTTTTTCAGTCCATACAACTGGGGTGACTTGTGGTCCCAGGGCTGGGGACGTTCAGAAATGGCCGCGGTGCTCTATGACGACATTCTGTTCAAGGATGCCACCTTTAAAGATCTCGATCAAAACAAAGGGGGGCCAATGATTCTGGCCTCTGCCACAGATATCTCCACAGGCTCACGCTTTATTTTTTCGCAGCGCTATTTTGATGAAATCTGCTCGAACCTGAGTGAGCTCAAATTATCCAGAGCAGCAGCAGCCTCGTCTGCCGTGCCTGTGCTGCTTTCTCCCATTACGATCAACAACTATGGCGGCACCTGTGGCAGACAGACGCCGACATGGATGCGGCCCTTTGAAAGCATTGAACACCCCAGCAGGCCTGCTGCACGGGCCATCCGGGCCCTTAAAAACGAACAAGCCTACGAAGACAGTGCCAAGCGTCCTTACCTGCATCTGGTAGACGGTGGTGTATCTGACAACATTGCCATGCGTACAGTGCTTGAGTCCCTCGAAATGCTGCAGGCGCTAGCAGGCACAGGGGTCGCTACGCCACTGGATCATGCAAAACGGATCATTGTTTTTATCGTGAATTCGGTCCCCTCTCCCTCAACAAACTGGGACAAGTCTGACAGTCCGCCGGGTACGATCGACGTTCTGCTCAAAGCGGCAGGCACACCCATTGATCACTTTTCTTTCGAAGCGGTCGAACAAATCAAAGACATGGCCGCGCAATGGAAAAGCCTCAAGCTGATACGTAACTCAGCGGCCATGGCAAAGAATAAAGACCCTGCCGTCGCCAGAGCAGTACAAGGCCCCGATGCCGAAATCTATGTCGTGGACGTCTCCTTTCCTGCTCTCAAAGACCCAGCCGAGCGTGATTACCTGAATCAGCAACCTACCTCGTTTGTATTGCCTGTTGAGGCCATTGATCGGCTGCGTGCCGCCGCAGGAAAGATCATTCTCGAGTCGCCTGACTTTCAGCGCCTCATGAAAGATGTCCAGGCAGAGCTGGTCATCACGCCCGATCCTGCAAATAAAAATTAGCGGCAACCAGCCGCATCATGTTGATGGATGCGTCCCATCGATGTAGAACCATCGTCCCTGCTCGCGGACAAAGCGACTGACTTCATGCAGCCGCGTGGCCCGTCCATGCAGACGATTGCGTGCGATGAACTCCACCTCGGCATGCTCTGCGTCGAGCGTGCGGCAGGCTTTGACTTCCAGCCCCAGCCATTTCACGCCGGCATCAAAATCGAGCTGTTCAGGTCGATGTTCGAGCGACCAGGTCGCACATAAATATGCTGCGCGCTCCAGCACAAACGCGCAATATCGTGATCGCATCAAACTTTCGGCATCAGGAGCGGGGGTCGTTTCGAAATGATCCAGATAACGACCGCAACAGTCATTGAACAACAAAGGTTTTTTGTTTGTCATCCGTGCGCAAGGGCAAAGCATAGGTGTCGTGTTCATCCGAATGAAGAGTGTCAGGCTAGCTGACCTGGCGGTCCAGGCCAGCCCAGTAACGGCCTCTCAGTGCCTTCTTGTCAATTTTTCCTAAGGCAGTCAGTGGCAGCTCGGACTCAAAGACAACCGATTTTGGCGCATTGACCACGCCCTTGCCTGCCGTTACATACGCGATGACCTCTTGCTGCGAAAGGGTCTCACCCGGCTTGAGGACAACAACGGCGAGAACCCGTTCACCCCACTTTTCATCGGGAATTCCAATCACTGCCGACAGGGCAATGGCGCGGTGTTGTGCGAGGCAGTTCTCCACTTCGCTCGGATAGACATTAAAGCCGCCCGAGATGATCATGTCTTTGACGCGATCGACGATGTAAAGATACCCTGCCTCATCCATACGGGCCATATCACCCGTATGCAACCAGTTTCCTGCAAAGACTTTTTCATTCTCCTCGGGACGGTTCAAATATCCGTTCATCACCAAAGGGCCGCGCACACACAGCTCTCCAATTTCTCCGGAAGGAACTTCCGAAAGATCGGGCGCAAGCAGCCTGACCTGATTGCCTGCAACGACTTTTCCGCAGGATCTCAAAAGATGTGGTCGCTCAGGGTCATGATCTTTTTTGCTCAAATAGCTAATGGCCATGGGTGCCTCAGCCTGTCCATATAGCTGGCCAAAGACGGGCCCCATCTTGCTCAGTGCTTGCTGCAGCCTGCTTGGCGCGATCGGTGCGGCACCATAGAGAATCAATTGCAGGCTTGAATGATCGTACGTACCCAGGCCAGGACAATCAATCAGACCATAAATCTGGGTGGGCACCAGAAAAGTCAGGCTGATACGATGCTGCTCAACCCTGCGCAAGAAGTCCTGTGCGTCATACTGCTCCATCAGGTAGGCGGTGCCACCCCGGATAAATGTTGGGAGCAGCAGCCCACCCGCGGCATGAGAAATCGGGGTTGTGACAAGATACCGGACCTCGTCTGGCCAATCAAAGGCGGCCAGCATGTACACCACCATCGTCACGACCGTTCGATGCGCGTGCAGGATGCCTTTGGAGCGACCCGTTGTGCCTCCCGTATATGACAACTTGGTGATCTCGTCAGGGTCCACATCAGGCGTGAGATCCGCCTCGTCCATCTGCGCCGCCTCGCCCACCAGCCCAGGCCCGATCGTTGTATCGTCAAGTGTCAGAATCACAGGCACCACGTTGCGAGCCTTGATTGCCAGGGCCCGTCCGGTAAAGCGTGGCGAGTCCACAATCAGAACCTGAATCCCCGCATCCTGCAGCACAAAACAGTGATCCTCCTCGGAGGCCATCGGATGCAGAGAGACACTTTTGAGTCCGAGGATCTGGGCGGCAATGATGCCCACGATCGCCTCGGCCCGATTCCCAACCAGAAACGCAATCGCATCCTGGCGTCTGAGCCCCTTGGCACGCAACACTCGGGCAAACTGGTAGGATTTTTTTTCCAGTTGCTGGTAGGTGAGCTGTGTATCGTCAGAGACGATTGCAAGGCGATGCGGAGTATTTTTAAACGCGGCGATATAAAGTGCTGCGACAGAATCACCGCGGTAAAGCGTCTCGTGCTCAAACGTCATCTTGTCTCCCATTCAGAACGCAACAGTGTGTTGCGCCCACGCGACCCATCACTTCAGAGATCGCAGGTTTGTTAAAGTCTACTGCATTGCGCCACGCGCTCCTATATGATCGCCTGCTGCGTTCACATATATTCGCACCACCACTCGTTTGCAAAAGAGGTATTGAATTGAAAGTCGATGAGCTCTCGTCTCAAAAAATCTTTGGCGGCTGGCATCGTCGCCTGCATCACCGCTCAGAGACGCTCGCCTGCGAGATGGTGTTTGCCGTGTATCTGCCGCCCCAGTTCGACTGCGGGGAAAAACTGCCCGTGCTGTACTGGCTGTCGGGCCTGACCTGCACAGACGAAAATTTCATGCAAAAGTCAGGCGTCCAGCGCCTGGCCGCCGAGCTCGGCATGATCATCGTCGCGCCCGATACCAGCCCGCGCGGCGATGATGTTCCGGACGATCCCGAAGGTGGCTGGGATTTTGGACTGGGTGCAGGATTCTATGTCGATGCCACACAGTCGCCCTGGTCAGCGCATTACCGGATGCATGACTATGTCGTCAATGAATTGCCCGATCTGATCGATGCGCGGTTTCCCAACTCTGGTCGACGTGGTATCAGCGGCCACTCGATGGGCGGCCATGGTGCACTTGTCTGTGCCCTGCGTAACCCGGGACGCTATCAGTCAGTGTCGGCCTTTGCACCGATCTGTCATCCCACACACGCCCCCTGGGGCCAGAAAGCTTTCGGTCACTTACTCGGCGCAGATCCTCGCACGTGGCTGGACTGGGATGCAAGCGTGCTGATTGGCCTGGCGCAGGAACACCTGCCTATTCTGATAGATCAGGGCGAGGCGGATCAGTTTCTGGCGGCTCAACTCAAACCAGAAACGTTAAGCATGGCAGCCGAGCGCGCAAACTATCCTCTGACGCTGCGTATGCAGCCTGGCTACGATCATAGTTATTATTTTATTGCGACCTTTATTGACGATCACTTGCAACATCATGCTGCGGCCCTCAAAGGCTAATATGTTCAATTATCGCTATCCTTATTTTTTGGCTGACAGCTTCGCATGACTTCCTTACCTCAGCATTGCGCTTCGTCCACCCCTCTTGCAGGTCTCAAAGTCCTGGAGATGGGCCAACTGATTGCCGGCCCTTTTGCTGCCAAGACACTGGCAGACTTTGGTGCGGACGTCATTAAAATCGAACCCCCTGGTACCGGTGACCCCTTGCGCAAATGGCGTCTGCTCAAAGATGGCACATCGGTCTGGTGGCAGGTACAGTCGCGCAACAAAAAGTCTGTCGCACTTGATCTGAAAGACCCCCAGGCACAGGAAATCATCCGCAAGTTGTGTCTCGAGTCAGACGTACTGATCGAGAACTTTCGCCCGGGTGCAATGGAAGGCTGGGGGTTAGGGCCCGAGGCCTTATTCGCATTGAATCCAAAACTCATCATGCTGCGCATCAGTGGCTATGGGCAAACGGGTCCCTACCGTGACAAGCCAGGTTTTGGCGTCGTGGCCGAGGCCATGGGTGGGCTGCGTCATCTCACGGCCGAGCCGGGCCGCACTCCTGTGCGCGTCGGTATCAGTATCGGCGATACCCTCGCCTCGCTGCACGGCGTCATTGGCATTCTGATGGCGCTGCAGGAAAGACAGCGCAGCGGTATTGGCCAAGTCATTGATGTCGCACTCTACGAAGCCGTTTTTAACTGCATGGAAAGCCTGCTGCCCGAATACAGCGAATTTGGTGTGGTGCGCGAGCCTGCAGGCAGCGCGCTGCCCGGGATCGCACCGAGCAACGCATACCTCTGCCAGGACGGCGCCTACGCACTGATTGCCGGCAATGGCGACAGCATCTTCAAGCGGCTGTGCACAGCCATGGGTCGCGACGATCTTGGCCAGGATCCTGCACTCGCTGACAATGCCGGACGGGTCATCCGCATTGATGAAATTGATGCAGCCATTGGCGCCTGGACTGCGCAGCACAGTGTGAAAGATGTCCTGACCGCACTGGACAAGGCCAGCGTGCCTGCCGGCAAAATCTACACCATTGCGGATATCGCCAATGACCCGCACTATCAGGCACGCGGCATGATCCATCCTCTCAAGATGGACGATGGCACGACGCTGTCGGTGCCGGGCATTGTGCCAAAGCTGTCACGCACACCCGGTCAGATTCGTCGGACCGCACCAGCGATCGGACAGGACACCGATACAGTCCTCAGGGACCTTGGCCTGACGCCAGAGCAAATTCAGACCCTGCGTCAGCAAGGCATTGTTGCCTGACCCTGGCAACAATGCCGGGCGCCGGCCCCCTGTGCGGGCGGCCTGCGCCTCAGGCAGGCCGCAAGATCATTTCTGCGGCTTTTTCTGCAATCATCATGGTTGCAGCGCAGGTGTTTGCAGAGACGATATCGGGCATGATCGAGGCATCCACCACACGTAAACCCTGCAGACCATGCACACGCAGCTGTGCATCCACCACACTATCTGGATCCGAGGCAGGCCCCATACGGGCCGTGCCATTCAGATGATACGAAGATACCGCATACCGCCTGATGTAATCCATCAGCTCATCATCGCGCGCGACCTGGACGCCTGGCATGGACTCACCATCTGAATACTGCGACAACGCTCGGGTCTTTAACAACTGACGCGCCAGACGCATACCGTCGAGCAGTACACGCTGGTCATTTTCGTGATCCAGATAATTCGGCTGAACGATCGGCGCCTCAAACGGATCTCTGGACTGCGCATGCACATAACCTGTGCTCTCGGGCCGGTGCTGCCAGACGCCACAGGTCATACCGGGATACTTGTCCAGCATACCGACATAGCCCTCGCGGTAGCTCGCAGGCGAAAATACCCCTTGCAGATCAGGGCGGCTCAGTCCCTGACGTGACTGCCAGAAAAAATGCACTAGCGAGGGGCTGAGCGCCAGCACGCTGGGCTTCTTGAGCAGCCATCTGGCAATCTGCCCCCAGAGTCGCGGCGCGCGCGCCAGCTCATTAATGGTTGTGATGCCCTTTACCCGCGCAACGACACGAATCGAAAAATGATCCTTGAGGTGGCTGCCAACACCTGGCATATCTCGCAGGACAGGCACACCGAGTCGTGCAAGGAGCGCTGCCGGTCCGATCCCAGACAACTGCAGTAACTTGGGAGTATTGACAGCTCCCGCGCAGACGATGACTTCCCGACGGGCATGCACCGTATGTGTCGTGCCGCCTTGCGTGCCTCGCAAGTACTTCACTCCTGTCGCGCGCGCACCGTCAAATACGATTTGCGTCGCATGCGCGTGGGTGCGGATGGTCAGATTGCTGCGGGCTTTGACTGGTTTCAAAAAGGAACGCGCAGTACTCATCCTGAAACCACGATAAATATTCCGCTGAAAATACCCGACACCTTGTTGCGTCGCACCGTTGTAATCAGGGTTACGAGGCATACCAAATTCCTGCGCACCTTCGATAAACGCCTCGCTGATTGGATGGATCCAGTCGATATTGGTGATGGGCATCGGTCCATGGCGGCCACGGTATGCATCATCGCCTGCGCCGATACGGGACTCGGTCCGCTTAAAAAAAGGCAGCACCTCGGCATAGCTCCAGCCCGGATTCCCGGCCGAGGCCCAGCCATCAAAGTCTTCGGCCTGGCCTCGGTTGTAGACGAGTCCATTGATTGCGGTAGAACCACCCAGTGTCCTGCCCTGTGGCACGGGAATGCGTCGCCCACCCGTATGCTGCGTGGGCTCCGTACTCAACGGCCAGGTAAAGTCCGGATCAAATACTTTTTTGATGTAGCCTGCGGGCATATGCAAAAAAGGATGCCAGTCCGAAGGACCCGCCTCCAGCAGACAGACCGACACAGCGGAATCTTCACTGAGCCGATTCGCCAGAATGGAGCCAGCTGCACCACTGCCCACAATCACGTAATCAAAACTGCCTTGTTGACTTTCTGAACTTGTACTCATCCATGATCTCCAAGATAGGCCGCACGCACTTTGGGGTCACGACGCAGCTGTGCCCCACTTCCTTGCAGCGTGATGCGCCCGGTCTCGAGTACATACGCGCGATCTGCGATGGCGAGGGCCTGATTGGCCATTTGTTCAACCAGCAAGATCGTGACGCCACGCTCTTTCAGCGTGCGAATGACAGCAAAGATCTCTTTGACAATCAGGGGCGCCAAGCCCAGCGAAGGCTCGTCCATCAACAGCAGACTGGGTCGCGCCATCAGTGCACGGGCGATCGCCAGCATCTGCTGCTCTCCACCGGACATCGTGCCAGCCATTTGGCCCTGACGCTCACGCAGCCTGGGAAACACCGCAAACATCTCCTGCACATCATGTTCAATCGCTGTTTGCGAGTCCTTGCGATGGTAGGCACCCAGCATCAGGTTATCCAGCACTGACTGATCCGGAAAGACTTGCCGGCCTTCAGGTGACTGGGCGATCCCGAGGGGCACGCGCAAATGACCAGGCATGCGCGTGATGTCCTGCCCCGCAAACAAGATCTTGCCTGCCGCGGCGGGCTCAAGTCCGGAAATGGTTTTCATCAGCGTACTTTTGCCCGCTCCATTGCCACCAATGATGGTCACAATTTCACCTGCACATACATGCAATGAAATACCTTTGAGTGCCTCGATCGCACCGTAGCGCACCTCGAGATGTTCAACTTGCAGCAAGATGGTTTCAGACATGGGGCACGCTCTGCAACACAGGAGATTCACCCGGCTCAGCGGTCTCATCATCGACCCCGAGATAGGCCGCAATCACACGCGGGTTGTTTTGAACTTCAACCGGTGAACCTTCAGCAATTTTTTCACCATAATCGAGCACAATCACATGGTCAGAAATTGCCATCACCAGATCCATATGGTGTTCGATCAACAGAATGGTGATGCCCAGATCGCGAATACGCGAAATCATCTCGATCAGTTCGTGCGTCTCCTGCGGATTCAGACCCGCAGCAGGCTCATCAAGCAACAGCAGGACAGGATGGGTGGCCAGTGCACGCGCGATTTCCAGACGCCTTTGCAGGCCATAGGGCAGGCTTGCAGCGACCTCATGCGCCTGACCACTGAGTCCGAGAAAATCAAGAATCTGCATGGCTTCTGCGTGTGCGCCAGCCTCTTCGCTGCGCGCCGCGGGCAGTCCTAGCAGGCAACTGACGAAGCCGGTCTTGAGCTGCGTGTGCAGCCCCACCTGCACGTTCTCAAGGACGGTCATGGTGCTGAACAGTTTTAAATTCTGAAACGTCCGCGCTAACCCAAGCCGGTTGATCTTGTTGGCCACCACGCCGACGACTGAACGACCATTAAATTCTATCGACCCGCTATCGGACGCGACGATGCCGGACAATATGTTGAGGAGCGTCGTTTTGCCCGCCCCGTTCGGACCAATCAGGGAGTGGATGTGTCCCGTCCTGATCTCGATGCTGACATGATTGGTCGGGATCACACCACCGTAGGCTTTGTAAAGTTTTTCGGTCCTGAGTAACACCCGGTCAGGGGCGACGACGTTACTACGTCTTAAGCGCCAGCCAGTTTCACGCACCTTGTCTGCAGGCCGGGCAAACTGTCCTGGAAACAATCGCCTCGCGACATCACGCAGCATGCCAGACAACCCGTCGGGCATAACATAGAGTGCGAACAACAACAGCGCGCCATAAGTGAAATGCTGCAGATGCGGCCAGCGCGCCAGGAACGCATCGAGTAACGTCAGAACAGTTGCGCCAAGCAACGGCCCATAAATGGAGCTGCCGCCAAACAGCACGATCAATAAAAAGAAAATAGACAGGCCAAAGGTAATGAAGTCAGAGCTGATGTATTGATTCTGCTGTGCAATCAGAGCACCGGCCAACCCGCACGTGACGGCACTGATCACGAACGCCAGCACCTTGAACCGGTACACACTGACGCCCACGCTCTCAGCAGCGATTTCGGCAGTGTTGACCGCCCTGAACGCACGCCCGTACTTACCCATGACGAGCGCACGAATGGTCAGGTGCGCGATCAGACCCAGCAAACCCGCGAACCAGACCCACTCCTGAGGTCCGAACCGCACACCTCCGAATGTGGGTGGCACCACGCCATAGATACCCGCCTGCCCACCAAATACGTCCTGCCATTCGGAGACGATTTTTTCGACCACAATGCCAAAGGCAATTGTGACCATCGCCAACGCCGGTCCCTTGACGCGTAACGCAGGCAAGGCAATGACCACGCCAAAACATCCTGCGACAACGCCGCTGGCGGCAAACGCCAGCCAGGGATTCCAGCCAGCCTTGGTTGTGAGCAAGGCAACCGTGTACGCACCGACAGCGAACAGTCCGGCATGACCCAGGGACTTCTGCCCGGTAAAGCCCACCAGCACATTTAATCCGGAAGCAGCAAGATAATTCACGCCGATCAGGAACATGATCTTCAGGTAAAAACCATTGCTGGTCGAGAGTGGCAGCAAAACAATTGCCAGCACAGCAATTGTGAGTCCGATCAGGTGCGCTTTATTTTGTCGCTCAAGCATCACACTTTCTCCACATGACGCTGTCCAAGCAGGCCCTCGGGCTTGAGTACCAGTACAAGAATAATCAACAGGAAGATGCTGATTTCACGCAACTCCGCCTGCCAGAGGCCGACCAGGGCCTCGAGCAGTCCAAGCAAAAATCCGCCCAGCATGCATCCCCGTGGATTATTTAATCCTCCTACAATCGCAGCAGAAAATGCCTTGAGCGCAATCGTCAGTCCCATGAAAACTGAAGCCGTTGTGATCGGTGCAATCAGCATACCTGCCATCCCGGCCAGACTCGAACTCACGACAAACGCGAGAATGATAATTGCGGTGACATTGATTCCCATCAGGGTTGCTGCGTTGCGACTGTAGGCAACGGCCCTGATGGCCTTTCCCAGCCTCGTTTTGCGCAAGACAACATCGAGACAGAACATGGTAGCGATACTGACCACCAACACCAGGATTTCCTGGGGCACGATACCTGCACCACCGATACGAATCACGTCATTACCAAACGGCGAAGGCAACACGATGGGGGTAGGGCCCCATATGGCGAGTGCCGAATTCTGAATGATGATGCCAAAACCGATCGTGCTCATGACCCAGGCCATGCCGCCCAGCCCGACAAACGGACGGACAGCGGTGTAGTAGAGCAAGACACCCAAGACGCCAAGCACCACAATGCATGCCAGCAGGCCAAAGCCATAACGCAACAGTGTCACGTCGGTCACCAGCAAGGCCTCGGTAATGTCTTTGCCCGAGAGCATCAGCACGGCGGACACGCCGATCAGCGTCCCGACTGCGAGAAATTCACCCTGACCAAAGTTGAACGTTTTGGTGGTGGTGTGCGTAATGCTGAAGCCGAGCGCCACCAGTGCATAAATGCCGCCAAGTGCCAAGCCGCTGAACACGGCCTGAAGTAATGCAACCATATCTGCCTTCCCCGCATGCGGTCGACGCAGCAGCCCTGCCGCACGGGCGAGGGCCACCGCGTATATGAGTCATTACTTTTTCAGGTCAGCAGGAGTGAGAGACTTGACCACATCATCCTGAAAACGCACGATCGTGCCATTTTCCTGCCACTTGGCCAGATAGAAGTCA
This sequence comes from Alcaligenaceae bacterium, assembly GCA_947379755.1. Lineage (GTDB taxonomy): Bacteria > Pseudomonadota > Gammaproteobacteria > Burkholderiales > Burkholderiaceae_B > Zwartia. Next base: position 33,067 of record CANCOC010000026.1, read on the forward strand.
TCCACGCTCAGCCCCTCATGCTTTGTCTTTGTAAAGGGCTTGTTGTACGTCTTGATGATGCCCTGTACCCCAGACAGATCTTCGAGTGCTGCGGCAACTTTGCTGCCATCGGTTGAGCCTGCCTTGCTGATCGCCGCAGCCATCAGCATCACCGAGTCATAAGATTGCGCCGAACATGCAAAGGTCGTCAGTGTCGGGAAGTTCTTGCGCACGCGCTCACCCAGCGACTTGGCACTCGCATTGCTATCCTCGGTAGTTGAGGCGGCAATGATCATGTTCCCGGCAATCTTGGGCCCGGTCATGCGGTAGTAAAGCGAGCTCAGATTGCCCCAGGTCCCGAGCGTAACAGGGTTGTAGTTGATCTTTTCCATGCTCTTGACAACGTTTGCCGCACCATCTGCAATGGCATAAATGATGACGGTATCCGCACCTGCACTCTTGATTTTGGTCAGCTGTGAAGTAATGTCCGTATCTTTGGGTCCGAACTTTTCAACCAGCACAGGCTTGATCCCATGCAATGCCAGAACCTCAGTTGCGTCCTTGATGCCTGCCTGACCGTATCCGGTTGAGTCGGCGATGATGGCGATTTTCTTGTTTTTAGAAGCCTTCGCTGCATAGGCTCCAAGCAGGGCAACCTGCTCACGATCGACCATCGACACGCGGAACAAAAAATTCTGGGCTTCGTTGGCATAGCGTGTAGTGATTTCAGTCGCAGTTGCGATTGGCACAACAACAGGAATTTTGGCTTGCTGGGGAATGTGCAACCAGGCCAGTGCATTGCCCGAGTTCGCAGGTCCGATTACGCCAACAACTTTTTCATTGTCGATCAGCTCACTCATGTTCTGAATCGACTTGGGTGGGGTACCCAGATCATCACGAATCACACCGACAACCTTGCGACCCAGCAACCCGCCCGCCTTGTTGATGTCTTCGATGGCGGCCTCAAACCCCCATCGGCCTGCAGTGCCCAGTTCGGCCACACCCGTACCGGACATGTCCGCGTTATAGCCAATCTTGATATCTTGTGCCTGTGCCAGGCCTGCTGCTAACGCCGCACCAATCGCGAGCGCTCCGGCAATACGTTTGAACATTTTCATCATTGTCTCCTCAGTTTATGGGGCACTTCACGCTGTGTTGAAACACAATCTAAGTATTTAAATAATTTTTATATTGCCTGAATCATACCGGTTCATATTTATCTCTAAACATAAATCGGAGCCAAAGGCGGGTTTCCCCTGATCATATCGGAGGCTTTTTCAGCGATCATCATCGTGGGTGCCCCAGTGTTACCAGAGGGCATGGCGGGCATGACCGATGCATCCACGACGCGTAAGCCTTGCAGCCCGAGGACACGTAACTCAGCATCCACCACCGCGTCAGGATCACTAGCCTGCCCCATTTTGCAACTCCCCATGAAATGCCAGGCTGTGCCACCACGTTCACGCGCGCAGGCCAGCAGCGCTGCGTCGCTGACTGCCGTAGCCGGAGGGAAATCATCCTGCAAACAATACGGTGCAAGGGAAGAACTATGCAGCAGTGTCCTGGCAAGCCTCAGGCCCTCAATCACCACGCGCTGATCTTCAGGGTCCACCAGATAATTCGGCTGAATGAGCGGGAGATCAAAGGGGTTGGCAGATCTCAGGCGAACATAACCAGTGCTGCGAGGTCGCAACTGATAAAACCCGAGCGTCATACCCGGAAAGTCATCGAGCTTGCCGGCGATACCCGCCGCATAACTTCCCGGGGAAAAGTGAAACTGCAGATCTGCTCTGGTTGAACGTTCTGTCAGCTTTGCAAACGCAAAGGCCACCGAGGGGCTGATTGCCATCAAACTCGGTTTGCCAAGCGCCCACCTCACAATCTCTCTGCCCAGCCTGAGTCCCCGGGCAGTGCTGTTGATCGTCTCCACACCCGCGACCTTGACCACCGATCTCACCATAAAGTGGTCATGAAAATTTTCACCGACACCTGGCAAGCTGTGCACCGTCGCAATTCCATGCGCCGCAAGCAGATCCCTGGGCCCAACGCCCGACAATTGCAATAGTTTGGGCGTATTTGCAGCACCCGCGCTGAGAAGGACTTCGCGTCGGGCTTTAACTGTCTGTGTCTGCGCGCCTTCAGACGCCTGGTATTGAACACCCACCGCGCGTTTGGCTTCAAACAGAATTTTGGTCGCGTGTGCCCCTGTCCGCACATGCAGATTGGACCGGCCACGCGCGGGCCCCAGGAAGGCCCTGGCCGCGCTAAAGCGTTTGCCTCGATGGATCCAGCGCTGATAATAGCCAGCACCAATCTGGCTCGCTGCGTTGTAGTCCACGTGCGAAGGCAATCCTATCTGGGCGGCCCCTGCAATAAATGCATCGCATAGAGGATGTCTCCAGTCGCAATCCGTAATGGGTAACATCCCCTCGGAGCCACGATAATGCGCGTCGTGGGCGCCGAGCCGTTTTTCAGTCCGCTTGAAATAAGGAAGAACCTCAGCATAGGACCAGCCGGGATTGCCCATCGCTGACCAGCCATCGTAGTCCTGGGCCGCGCCCCGCGTGTAGTTAAAGCCATTAATCGAACTCGATCCTCCCAGCGTACGACCCATGCGTGTTGTCACACTGCGGCCATCAATTCCTGGTCCAGACTCTGTCTGGAAATCCCAGGTATAGGCGGGATCGTGCCCGACCTTGATAAAGCCTGCAGGGATATGAATGAAGGGGTTACGATCCGGTGGACCTGCCTCGAGCAGACAGACGGTGACCAGCGGATCCTGCGTCAGTCGGTTGGCCAGCAAACAGCCTGACGCACCCGCACCAACAATGATGTAGTCGTATGTCTCCATATTGCCTTCTCTTTTTTATATATAGAATTTATTACGCATGAATCGTACGTGTGGCATCGTATCGTTTGAGAATATGCGTTGTCATCCCTTTTGCGAGCTCGCCTTCGGCAAAAAATACCATGCCGGCATTGTTGTCACGCAACATGTTCATCTCATCCTCACTGTGGGTATATAAAATAATTTCGATACCAGGATTCAATGTTCGTGCCGTTTCAGTCATTTTCTGCACATCCATCAAATCGGCCGTCGCAATCACCAGCATCGCAGCCTCCCTGATATGCGCCTGAATCAACACCACAGGTTCTGCAGCGTCGCCGGAGATGGCGATCAACCCTTGTTTTCTGAGAGAGTCGACCATTTCACGCCGCTCTTCAACCACAACATAAGGGATTGCGGCGTCAGTCAGTGCCTGTGCGATACGACGGCCCACTCTGCCATAGCCCACGAGCACCACCTGCTCTTGCAAGTACTTTCGTTCAGTACTCATCGGCAGCTCAGCATTTGGATCCTGCCGCTGTTCAAGCTTGCGCGCATAGCTCGACTTGCTGAGCAACCACTTTTGAAATGGCAGAATCATTGCAAAAAGGAAAGGATTGATCGCGATGGAGATCAGGGCACCTGCAAGCACCAGACTCATCCCTTGTGCAGGGATCAGTCCGAGGGTCACGCCCAACCCTCCGAGAATGAAAGAGAACTCTCCGATTTGCGCCAAACTTGCCGCTACGGTCAACGCAGTGTTCAATGGATAGCGAAAGGCAATGACGAGGGCAAAGGCAGCCAGCGTCTTGCCGGCCACGATAATAAAAACAACACCCAGTACATGAAACGGCTCAGTCAGCAATATTGACGGATCAAACAGCATGCCAACAGAAACAAAGAAAAGAACTGAAAATGCATCGCGCAGCGGAAGCGACTCCTGCGCCGCACGGTGACTGAACTCGGACTCACGCATCACCATGCCCGCAAAAAAAGCACCGAGAGCGAACGAGACACTGAACAATTCAGCCGCACCGACAGCTACACCAATCGCCGTTGCAATCACGGACAAAGTGAATAGCTCCCGGGAGCCTGTTTTGGATACTTGCCAGAGTAACCAGGGCAGTACCCGCCTGCCCACTACCAGCATGATGGCGATGAACGCGATAACCTGCAGCATGGTCAGACTGATGGTGAGCCACAGTGGCCTTGCCTGTTCTGACACATCGGGCGAGCCGTTCAGAATCCCGGCTAAAGGCGGAAGCAAAACAAGAACAAGGACCGTAGCAAGATCTTCGACAACCAGCCACCCAATCGCAATCCGGCCTTTTAAAGAATCAAGCACGCCCTGTGACTCAAGAGCCTTAAGCAGCACAACCGTACTGGCGACAGACAGCGTCAGTCCAAATATCAGTCCACTTTGCCAGCTCCAGCCCCACCACCAGGTGACAAGCATCCCAAGCAGCGTGGCAAGGGTCATCTGCACAATCGCACCAGGAATGGCAATTCGCTTAACCGCAAGCAGGTCGTTCAATGAAAAATGCAGACCGACACCGAACATGAGGAGCATGACGCCGATTTCCGCAAGTTGCGAGGCAATGTTTACATCCGCAACATAACCTGGTGTGGCTGGCCCGATCAGGATGCCTGCGAGCAGATATCCGACAAGCGCCGGAATCTTTAAACGTTCTGCAATAAACCCAAAGACAAGTGCAATGCCGAAGCCGGCAGCGACCGTGGTGATAAGCGTTAGATTGTGATCCATAAATAGATTCCCTCGCTGAATATTAGGTAACAGGAGGAGTGCCCGCCCAGCCACTGTCGAGGCAGGTTTCAAAGCTCGGTTATTTAAATACTAGGCATCGTCCGGAAGTATTTTCCGAACCAGAGGATGCATGACTTTTTTCTCTGTGCCAATCGCAAAGAAATACTCTTCTACCTTATCACACCGACCAATGCGCTGAACGTCATATTGCCCGGTGAGCTCTTCAGCCAACAGATCTGGTGCCGGAAATATACCCATCCCGCTCGCACCGAAGGTCATGAGCAAGGCACTGTCTTCGAACTCCCCAACAATGCGCGGGGCAATCTCATTTTGTACAAACCAGTGGTCCAGCCGTGCGCGTACTGCGGAATGACTAGTTGGCAGCAGTACTGGCAGTGTTTTCAAGGAATCAGGGAAGCCTTGATACCCCGCCTGATAGAGTCCGGGGGAGGCGAACCATGACATCTCTGAAACACCTAACGCATGGCTGTACAGCTTGATGTTTGGATGCAGCGGGGCGGCACGGTCAGCTAAGACAACATCAAGTCGGTGCAGCGCCAGATCCGCAAGCAAATCGTCAAACTCATCTTCGTGACATAACAATTTCAGGTTGTGAGTCCGGATCACTGGATCCATCAGTTTACGTACTACCAGCTTCGATATTCCATCTGCAATACCCACCGCTAGGCGTATGGTTGGCTGGTCAACGACTTGTCGGACCAGATCAGGTAGTTGCTGACCAAGCTGAAAGATCTGATCCGCCTGGTTCAGTGCCTTGACACCCGCCTCTGTGAGCACCAGTCCCCTACCAGCAGGTTTGAGCAGCGTGACGCCCAGATTACGCTCAAGCTCCCGCACCTGGGTACTGACAGTCTGGACGGCCATCCCGAGGCGGTCTGCTGCGCGCACCATACCGCCTTCTTTAGCGACGACCCAGAAGTAGTACAAATGCCGATAGTTGAACTCCAGGCTCATATTCTCTTATTTTAGAAGTGTTAGTCACTAATTCTATGCTTTTTTAGAAGTAATAAATGACCTATCTTGAACTCTCTATCAAGAAATCAAGGAGTTGCAATGCAAATCCAATTTGAAACCAGCGATCCGCATGCAGTTGGCATGCGTGACATCGCAGAGCGTCGCGTCAAATTCACCATGCGCCGTCTTAGCTGGCTCATCCCTCATGCAATCGTACGTTTAACCGGTTCAAGTAATCAGCAAGGAGGCCAGGACAAGTGTTGCAGGATTGAACTGGCTTCGCAGATCGCCGGACGTGTCGTTGTCACATCACGCGCCAGCTCATGGCGCACCGCCATAGATCAGGCGGTCACGCGTGCAGCAAAAATTATTCGGCGTGATCTTGACCGTGTGAACAGCCCCGTACTTATTCGCATGATCAATATGCAAGCTTGAGGTCTTTCGCCTCTATTCATCGTATTTGCATCTTGCACATTCATTTGTTCACCCTCAGGGAATTTCATGCGCGCTTACCCAGTTAATAGCCCTTCTGCAGCTACACGCATACTTGCGCTTGCACTTTTTGCAGATGGTCACGTTTCAAAATCCGAACTCCTCGCTCTGCATCATCCCTATGTATGCCATCGTCTGGGCGTTTCTGTAGATGAAATGAAAGTTGTGATTCAGACTTTTTGCGAGGATCTGTTCATATCTGGTACCGGACGGCTGACTGGTATGAACCTGCCAGATGCAATGACGCGTCGGCTGCTTTTATCCGAGATTACTGATCCACAATTACAAAAAGACATTGAGATAATCTTTGAGTCTCTGATTAAGGCGGATCTTCACGTTTCTGATGGTGAGGCCGAAGTTCAAAGTGAATTGTGGGCTGCCTGGAACACGCCAGCGTCTGATGTCAGCCTGATACGACAAAGCGTTGTCACATTATGAACGCGCAAAGACAAACCCCCGCTAGCCTTTGGGCTGCGGGGGTTTGAGGGGTAAGAGCTTGACAATGTCCTACTTTCACAGACGTACGTCCACTATCATCGGCGCTAAGGTGTTTCACGG